>NZ_JBEPDB010000030.1:0-88572 GCF_040300025.1 Dactylosporangium sp. NPDC000555
GCTGCCACCGATCGACACCGCGGTGATCGGCTGGCGGCACTCGGTGCGGCTGCCCCGGGACCACTACGTGCGGCTGGACTCGTGCGACTACTCGGTGCACCCGGCTGCGGTCGGGCACCGGGTCGAGGTGACCGCCGACCTGGACACCGTGTCGATCACCCGGGCCGGCGGCCCGGTCGGGACGCACGCACGGTGCTGGGCCCGGCAGCAGACGATCACCGATCCGAACCACGTGCGGGCGGCGCAGGCATTGCGGCAGGCGGTGGCGGACCGGCCCCGCAGCGGCGTCGACGCCGAGGTCGCCTGCCGGGACCTGGCCGACTACGACCGGCTGTTCGGCCTGACCGGCGACGAGCCGATGCGGCAGGTGGCCTGATGCCCGCCGCGACCGCACTGACCGCCGCGGCGTCGCTGCTGGCCGCCGCCGCGCTCGTTGAGGCCGCCGACACCACTGGGGTGTCGGTGAGCGTGTCCGAGACCGACATCAGCATCCAGATCGGCCGGCACGCCGGCGACCCGGCCGTCCGCGCCGCGGCCGTGGCCGCCTACGCCGGCCTGCTGCACACCACCGTGACCCGCACCCCGGCCCGCCACAGCCCGGGCAGCCGGGTGGAGACCCACGCGGTGCTGGCCGGGCACCCCGTCCACGTCTGGACGTTCATCGACCCACCCGAGCCACTCGACCTGCTGGAGCACTGATGCCCACCAAGACCGGCACCACCGCCACCGTCGCCGCCGGGCGGGACACCACCGCCGAGATCGCCTACCTCACCCGGGCGTTGAAAGCCCCAACCCTGCGCGACGCGGTCATCCGCCTCGGTGACCGGGCCCGCGCCGAGGGAGGAGTTCCTCGCCGCCTGCCTGCAACGCGAGGTCGCCGCCCGCGACGCCCACGGCGGTGAGGACCGCATCCGAGCCGCCCGGTTCCCCGCCCGCAAGACCCTCGAGGAGTTCGACTACGACCACCAACGCTCACTTAAACGCGACGTCATCGCCCACCTCGGCACCCTCGACTTCGTCGCCGGCCGGGAGAACGTGATCTTCCTGGGGCCGCCAGGCACCGGCAAGACCATGCTCGCCATCGGCCTGGGCATCCGCGCCTGCCAAGCCGGGCATCGCGTCGCGTTCGCCACCGCCGCCGAGTGGGTCGCCCGCCTGGCCGCCGCCCACCACGCCGGCCGGCTGCAGGACGAGATCACCAAGCTCGGCCGGATCCCGCTGCTGATCATCGATGAAGTTGGCTAAATCCCGTTCGAACCCGAAGCGGCGAACCCGTTCTTCCAACTCGTATCGGCCCGCTACGAACGCTCCTCGGTGATCATCACCTCGAACAAACCCTTCGGCCGCTGGGGTGAGGTCTTCAGCGACGACGTCGTCGCCGCCGCCATGATCGACCGCCTCGTCCACCACACCGAAGTCATCGCCCTCAAAGGCGACAGCTACCGACTCAAGAACCGAGACCTCGGCCGCGTCCCCGCGGCCACCACCGACGACCAATGACCACCAGGGGGTCAGTTTTCAGCCGTCGCGAAGGGGTCAAATTTCAGCCGCCGTTGACAACGCGGGCACGGGACGCGGGCACAGGCGTGGGCCCAGCAGAACACAAAGCCGGAACCCGGGCGCGCGGCGCAGGAGTGCGGGCGCGGGCGGACGCGAGAGCGGGCGAGCGCCGACGCGGTGGCACGGGCAAGCGGGCGAGCGCGGAAGCGCGGGACGCGGAAGCGCGGGACGCGGAAGCGCCGGACGCGGAAGCGCCGGACGCGGAAGCGCCGGACGCGGAAGCGCCGGACGCGGAAGCGCCGGACGCGGAAGCGCCGGACGCGGAAGCGCCGGAAGGCCGGGGGCGCGGGAGCGGGGAAGGCCAGGGCGCGGAACGCGGGGCGAGTGCGGGAACGCGGATACGGGCGTGGCCCGACGGACCGGCTGGAATCGTGGAGACGGCGGTCAGGACACCCGACAGCGGGGATGACGGCGGGGCTCGGGGTGCCCGAGGCCTCGGCACGCGTGTGGGCTGAGAAGCCTGGATCACCCGCACAAGATAGGGCGTCGAACGCGCGGGGGCGCGCTGTGTGGCACGCCCCCGCGCTGTTTCACGTGAAACGGCGCTCCGCCGCCTCGATGGCGTTGCGGAAGAGCATGGCCACGGTGGTGGGGCCTACGCCGCCCACTCGCGGGGTGATGGCGCCGGCCACCGCGGCGCACGACTCCGCGACGTCGGGGAGCAGACGGCGGCCCTCGTAGCGAACGCCGCCGCCGACCACGACCGCGCCGGGCTTGACGTGCTCTGGCTGAATGATGCCCGGAACACCGGCGGCTGCGATGAGGATGTCGGCGCGGCGGGTGTACCGGGGCCAATCCGGGACGCCGGTGTGCACCACCGTCACAGCCGCGTTTGCCGTCGGGCGCTTCTGGGCCAGGAGCATCGCCAGTGGCCGGCCGAGGGTCGCGCCGCGCCCCAAAATCACCACCTCGCGACCGCTCACAGGGATGCCGTGGTACGCAAGGAGCGCCTCAATACCCGCCGGCGTGCACGGCAGCGGGCCGGGGATGCCGGCGGCCAGGCGACCCAGGTTGAGCGGGTGCATGCCGTCGACGTCCTTGTCCGGGTCGACGCGCATGAGGGCGGCGTCGTAGTCGAGATGTTGCGGCGTCGGGTACTGAATCAGGAGCGCATGTACGTCCGGATCCGCGTTGAAGTCGTCGATCGCCGCTTGGAGGTCGGCTTGGCTCGCCGTCGCCGGGAGGTGGCGGTGCGGGGAGTCGAAGCCGAGCGCGGCCGCCTGGCGCTGCTTGATGCGGATGTAGCCGGCACTCGCGTCGTCGTCGCCGACAAGGATGGTGGCGAGTGATGGGGTGATGCCGCGGGAGCGCAGGGCGGCCACCCGGGACTCGACGTCCGCAAGGATCTGGTCCGCGACCGGACCACCGGGCAGCAGTCGCGCGGAACTACCGGGCCGAACATCACCGGAGCCGCCAGGCCGAACGTCGCTAGAGCCACCGGAGGCGTCCCCAGAACCACCGGAGGCATCGCTGAAGCCGCCCGAGGCGTCGCTGGAGCCGCCGGAGGCGTCACTAGAGCCATCTGGCCGAACATCGCCAGGGCCACCGGGGCGAGCATCACCGGAGCCGTCGGGCAGGGCGCCATCGGAACCGTCGAGCTGAGCGTCGACCGAGCCGTAGGGCCGGACGCCATCGAGGCCACCGGGCCGAGTGTCGCCAGCGCCGCCGGACGCGGCAGAGCTGGACGGGATCGCCGCGGCGGACCGGGACGGGACAGGCTCGGACGGGACAGTCTCGGACACGGTGGGCGTGGACGGCACGGGCACAGATTCCGACGGGTTCGGGGCGGACGCGCCGGACGCGGACGCGGGCGAGGGAACGGAAGAAGAGAGAACACCGGGCGACTCGGACATACGACTCCTCGCGGAGCGTGGAAGCCCAGGCGGTCGACTCCCACGACGAGGCTTCCCGATGGTTGCCCATCCTTGGTGCCGCCAGTCGCGTCTACCCCCAATTATGCCCGACCGCGTTGTGCCCGACCGCGCCGCGCACCAGGGCAGCGGCGCACGGCCGAGGGCGGGTGGGCGTACGAGCCGGATAAACAGCAACCGCCCCCGAGCCGTGACTGGCGGCTCGGGGGCGGTAAGGAAACTGCGATGCGCCGCTACGCCGTCGGGCGGACCACGATCCGCCGGGACGGCTCGACGCCCTCGGACTCGCTCTCCACGCCGGGGAGGGCGTTGATGACGTCGTGCACGCACTTGCGCTCGAACGCGCTCATCGGCTCCAGGCGCACGGCCTCGCCGTACTCCTTCACCTTCTCCGCGGCATTCTTGGCGATCGCGCCGAGCTCCTTGCGGCGCAGCGCCCGGTAGCCGCCGACGTCGAGCAGCAGGCGACTCGGTGAGCCGGTCTGCCGGAACACGGCCAGCCGGCTCAGCTCCTGCAGCGCCTCGAGCGTGGCGCCCCGCTGACCGACCAGGGCCTGAAGCCGCTTGCCCGAGCCGTCGCCGCCCTCGACGACCTCAACGACCGGGCGGCCGCTCACGACCAGCTCGTCGATGTCGCCGTCGTAGTCGAGGATGTCCAGCAGTCCCTCGACGTAGTCGGCCGCGATCTCGCTCTCACGGAACAGGTCCGCGGTGCCGCGGCTGGAGCCGCCGGCGGCCGGGGCCTCGGCGCCTTCCTCGTCCTCGTCGTCGCTCTCTTCGGCATCCAGGTTGGCGTCCTGCCCCAGGGCCTTGTCCGCGTCCTGGTCCGTGTCCTTGTTCTTGCCCAAGGCCTCGGCGCCGAGATCGCTGGTGGTGTCAGTCACGAAACTCATCTCCGCATGTTTGGGGCGCCGAGGCGCCGTCACAGGTCGTCGGTGAGGGGTGGGTTGCTTCAGGGGGAGCGCCTCACGCCGGGCCGATGAGGGGCGGACCCGGCGCGGTCGCGTCAACCCGACTGCCGCTTCGCGGCGCCACCCTTCTTCGGGTTGATCGGCTTGGCACCGGGCCGCGGGGCGCGGGACGGGGTGCCGTTGGCGGCGGAATCGGTGGCCTGCGCACCGGTCGCCTTGGCACCTGTGGCCTTGCCGCCGGTCGCCTTCACCGCGCCCTTGCCGTTGGCCCGCTGCGTGGCGGCCTCTTCCTTGGCCCGGCTGAACAGCGCGGCGAACCCGCTCGGCTTCGACTCTGCCACCTTGGCGGTGCCGCCGCTCTTGAACGGCACGGTGTTGGTCGTCGCGCTCGCCGGCGGCGGGTACTTGTGCAGCACCCAGTACTGCTGGGCCAGCGTGATGGCGTTGTTCGTGACCCAGTAGATGATGACGCCGATGGGGAAGTACCAGCCGGAGGTCAGCGTGAAGAACGGGATGCCGTAGAGCATGAACTTCTGGATCATGCGCTGCTGCGGGTCGGTGTTCCAGCCCGTCTTCTTGATCATCTGACGCTGCGTCAGGTAGGTCGTGGTGATCATCAGCGCGACCAGGATGGCAGCGACGATCTTGACCGTGGTGGAGCTCGCATTGATTTCCATCAGCTCGGCCGCGCTGCTGCTGAACTTGGCGACGATCGGGGCGTCGAAGAGGCGGGCATCGACGGCGCTGAGGAACTCGGCCTTGCTCCAGCCGTAGAGCTGCATCCCGGTTTCGGACATGCCCGGCCGGAGGTGACGCAGCACGTGCAGGAGGCCAATGAACACCGGGATCTGCAGGAACATCGGAAGGCAGCCCATGAGCGGGTTGACCTTCTCCTCCTGGTAGAGCTTCATGACCTCCTTCTGGAGGGTCTCCCGGTCGCCCTTGTGCTTCTCCTGCAGCTCCTTCATCTTCGGCTGAATCGCCTGCATGGCGCGCTGCGACTTGATCTGCTTGACGAAGATCGGGAAAAGCACGATCCGGACGGTGATCACGAGGAAGACGATCGCGAGCACCCACTGCCAGTTGGTGCTCAGCACCCGGTGGTCAGGCAGGATCGCATCCCACACGGTGTGCCAGAACAGCATCACCTTCGAGATCAGCCAGTAGATCCCGGCCATCAACTTGCTAATCACGACACCGCTCCAGTCACGTCGACTCGGGCTCGGGCGAGTGTCCCCGGCGCGGAGGCACCGGGTCGAACCCACCGGGGTGGAATGGGTGGCAGCGCAGCAGCCGCCAGATCGCGAGACCGATTCCCTTGATCGCGCCGTGCGTGCCGACCGCCTCCAGGGCATAAGCGCTGCACGACGGGTAGAACCGACAACGCGCCGGCAGTGCCGGGCTTATCCAACGACGGTACGCGACGATGGGAGCGGCTACGATCCGGGATCCGGCGTTCATCGACGGCTACCTCGGTTCTTCGGTCGGCGCGCAGCTTCCAGCGCCGCGTCGAGGTCTCTCTCAAGCATGTCGTACCGCAGCCCCGCCGCCTCGGGCAGCGCCCGCACGACGAGCACCGAGCCCGCCGGTAGTGTGGAGATGCGCGCCCGGACGAGGTGTCGCAGCCGCCGCTTCACGGCGTTGCGCACGACGGCGTTCCCGACGGCCTTGGACACGACGAAGCCGGCGCGGGCAGTCCCCGCCTCCGGCGCGACCGGCTCGACCCGCTCGGCCTCGGCGTGCACGGCACCGACATGATCGGTGTCGGCCTGTGGATGACGGGCCTGCGGATGGTCGACCTGCGGCTCGCATCCGCTCGGCACATCGTCGGACGACATCGCGGCACGAGGCTCGCGGAGGGCCGAACCGTCGACGGCTGACGGCCCGGGCGAAGACGGAGCCGGGTGTGAGGAAGGTGCCGGTTCCGGCGAAGACGCAAATCGCGATATGTCGGTATGCAAGGACTCAAACGGAGCAACCCCGGGCCGCGGCGGCCCGGGGTTCAGGAAATGCACGACCACGGCCCCCCGGCCGGCCCGCCGGCCGTTGCGAATGGTGGCGGCGAAGTCTTCCCGTCGCCGCAGTCGCTGTGCGGCCGCAAGCACGCTGCCTCCCGGAGGGCCCGGTCGTGGCGGTTCAGGCTCAGGCCGAAAGGCGGTCGCGCCCCTTGGCGCGGCGCGCCGACAGGATCGAGCGGCCGGCGCGGGTGCGCATGCGCAGCCGGAAGCCGTGGGTCTTCGCGCGCCGGCGGTTGTTCGGCTGGAAGGTGCGCTTGCTCACGTCGGGGCTCCGTCTTCGTGACTTGGCGTGGACTGACTGGCCATCGAAGCCGGGCGCCCACGGGATGTCGATCGGTGATTGGAGCTTACCAGGGACCGGTGCTCCAACCGAAACAGGGTACGCGCCACCACACCGACCGTCAACGACCGCCGGCGAGCGTCGCGTATCCACCGGATCGAGAGTACAAAACCCCTGGTCAGACCCGAAATCCACAGGTTAGTTGTGGACAACGGTTGAGTGGTTGTGGACAACGCTGTTAACGTGCCCGGTTGCCGGTAGACACCGCGACGACCGGCGACGGGGCACAACGGACTTTCCAGGTCAAACAGGCGCTTTGCTAGGGGGAGAAGGACCGCGCCTGACCCTGTTCCACCTCTGCGTACACGCTGATTACCACACAGTCAGCTCAGGCCGGGAGGGAAACAGGACGATCCGTCCACGGCACATGAGTCGTTGATACACAGGTTGTGGAAAACCTGTGGACAATGATGCCGGGGGCGGCGGGAAGCATCCGGGCACTGTCCACTCGCGGTGGGGGCCGCGAATGACGATGGGGGTGCGCGAACGGTGACGGACACCGACCTCGCAGCGATCTGGCATGCCGCGACGGACCAGCTCGCCGACGGGATCGACTCGGCGCAGCAGCGCGCATACCTGCGCATGACGCGGCTGCGGGCGATCGTAGAGGACACCGCGCTGCTGTCCGTACCCGACCCGTACTCGCGCGACATGATCGAGAGCCGGCTCCGGCCGGTCATCACCGAGGCGCTCTCGCGGCTACTGGGCCGCGCCATCCAGGTGGCCGTGACGGTCCGGCCACCCGAGGACGCACCAGCTCTGCCGGCGCCATCGGCATCACACTGGTCCAACGGCGCGTCCGCCTCGCTGCGGGACCCGCTGGCCCCGCTGGACAAGCTGCCGCTGGATGGCCGGCCGGAGCACGCTGCTGGCGAGCGGTCCGCGCTGGACAACCGCGCGCCCCTGGAGGTACCACGGCCGGAGCACGACCGGCTGTTCGACCTTCCCGGCGAGAAGCCGGCCAGCGACTCGTGGCGCGGCGAGTACTCCGGCACCGCCGTCGAGGCGGCCGCGTCGGAGGCCGGACGGTACGAGCAGCCGCAGTTCGAGTTGCCGCGTAACGAGCAGCCACGCGACGAGCTGCCGCCGCCGCGCCCGTCGACGCCCGGCACCGGCCGCGACGACCGCCGGGGCGCGTCCACGCCCGCCGGGGACTCGGCCGGCAACCGGCTCAACCCGAAGTACACCTTCGAAACGTTCGTCATCGGCTCGTCGAACCGCTTCGCGCACGCCGCGTCGGTCGCGGTGGCCGAGTCGCCGGCGAAGGCATACAACCCGCTGTTCATCTACGGCGGCTCCGGGCTCGGCAAGACGCACCTGCTGCACGCCATCGGGCAATACGCCACGATGCTGGGCAATGCGCGGTTCGTGCGGTACGTGTCGACCGAGGAGTTCACGAACGACTTCATCAACTCGCTGCGCGACGACAAGACCCAGGCGTTCCAGCGCCGGTACCGCGACGTCGACATCCTCCTGATCGACGACATCCAGTTCCTGGAGAGCCGGGAGCGGACGCAGGAGGAGTTCTTCCACACGTTCAACACGCTGCACAACGCGAACAAGCAGATCGTCATCAGCTCGGACCGCTCGCCCCGGCAGCTGGCCACGCTCGAGGACCGGCTGCGCACGCGGTTCGAGTGGGGCCTGCTGGCCGACATCCAGCCGCCGGACCTCGAGACCCGCATCGCGATCCTGCAGAAGAAGGCGGCGCAGGAGCGGCTGTTCGCGCCGCCGGACGTCCTCGAGTTCATCGCGTCGCGGATCGCCTCGTCCATCCGCGAGCTGGAGGGCGCGCTGATCCGGGTCACCGCGTTCGCGAACCTGACCCGCTCACCGGTCGAGCTCAGCCTGGCCGAGGAGGTCCTGCGCGACTTCATCCCAGACGGCTCCGGCCCGGAGATCACCGCCGACCAGATCATGGCGTCGACCGCCGACTACTTCGGCGTGAGCCTGGAGGACCTGCGCGGGCATAGCCGGTCGCGGGTGCTGGTGAACGCGCGCCAGGTGGCCATGTACCTCTGTCGTGAGCTGACCGACCTCTCCCTGCCGCGCATCGGCCAGGCGTTCGGCGGCCGCGACCACACGACGGTGATGCACGCCGACCGCAAGATCCGGCAGCAGATGGCCGAGCGGCGGTCGCTGTACAACCAGATCGCCGAGCTGACGAACCGCATCAAGCAGACCGCCTGAGCCGCCGGCGCGAGCCGGTTATGCACAGGTAGCGGCCGTCCACCGGCATTGATCACAGGATGTGGACAACCGGGTTATCCACCGTTTCCACAGGCACCTGACCTGGGACTAGTCGCCATGTGGCCATAAGATATCCACACGTCGTCCCCAGGTCATCCACAGCCCGTTCAGGCCATACCCTGCACGGTTATCCCCAGTGTCCACACGCTGTCCACAGAAAACCTGTGGATAACTTCGTTTGTGCCAAGTTTCTGGGGTGAGTCATCGGGTGACTACCGACTGTTCACCTAAGTTACCCACAACCTGTGGATAACTCCTGTGGATTACATGTGGATGTCGTGTGGATGATGACAGACAGTCACTCGTCGACAGCAGAGTGTTACACGGGTTCGGGCCATACGTTATCCACAGAAGTGGATAAACCCTGGGGATTACCGGTGGATAACCGGTGGACAACGCCTGTGGATAACCTGTTATCCACAATCCACAGGGTTGTACACACCGGTTCATACACAGCTCATCCACCGACACACACAGGTGCTGAGCTGCGGATACGCGGGTTTTCCACAGTATCCACACCCCCTACTACTACGAAGAGAATTTCTTTAAGAAGAGAAGAAAAGCAATCATCGGTTGGTGGACAAGTTCGGCCGGCCCGTTTTGGCAGGGTCGGTGCACGACCGTCGCCAGGAGGCCCTAAGGTTCGATGAGCGAGCCTGACCGGACGCACAGCGGACCGAAGGCCACCGCTCGAACGCTCATCGCCACAGACCGTTGCCATCACTTCCGTGCCATCAGCTCTCGTTGCCGGCAGCTCCGTGCGGAGCCACCGGGACCGGGTCCCACCCGGCCGCCCGAACCGGCGAGAATCAGGCGGCACACCGCACGAGCACACACCACACCGACGCAGCACCGGCGCCGCCCAGCGCCTGCGGCCAGACGTATGCCCGGAGCGAAACGCCCGCGGGCCGCGGGACCTGGCGCGCGACGAGCGGCGAACATGAAGTACCGAAGAGAATGCGGGAGGACCGCGATGAAGTTCCGAGTTGAGCGCGACGCGCTCGCCGATGCCGTCGCCTGGACGGCCAAGAGCCTGCCCAGCCGCCCCTCGGTGCCAGTTCTCGCCGGCGTCCTACTGCGGGTGGCGGACGGCCGCCTGCACGTGTCGAGCTTCGACTACGAGGTGTCCAGCCAGGTGACCGTCGAGGTCCAGGCCGACGCCGACGGCGCGACGCTGGTGTCCGGCCGGCTGCTCGCCGAGATCACCAAGTCGTTGCCCGCCAAGCCGGTGGACGTCGCGGCGGTCGGGTCGCACGTCGAGATCACGTGCGGCAGCGCCCGGTTCACGCTGCCGACGATGCCGGTCGAGGACTACCCGACGCTGCCGGAGATGCCCGAGTCCGCGGGCACCGTCGAGGCCGCCGTGTTCGCCAAGGCGGTGTCGCAGGTCGCGATCGCCGCCGGCCGGGACGACACGCTGCCGATGCTGACCGGTGTGCGGATCGAGCTCGAGGGCAGCAAGCTGACTCTGCTCGCCACCGACCGGTACCGGCTGGCCGTGCGCGAACTCGAGTGGCGCCCGGACGAGTCGGATATGAGCGTCGCGGCCCTGGTGCCAGCCCGCACCCTGGACGACACCGCGAAGACGCTCGGCCCGCTCGGCGGTGCGGTGTCGGTCGCGCTGTCGCGGGGCAAGCTGGGCGACGGGATGATCGGGTTCGCAGGCGGCACCCGGCGCACGACGTCCCGCCTGCTGGAAGGCGATTTCCCGAAGGTCCGCGCGCTGCTGCCCGACACCCACAACGCGCAGGCCCGGATCCCGGTGGCGGCGCTCAACGAGGTGGTCCGGCGCGTCGGCCTGGTCGCCGAGCGCCAGACGCCGGTGCGGTTGTCCTTCAGCACCGACGGCCTGGTCGTGGAGGCGAGCGGCAGCGAGGACGCACGGGCCAGCGAGGCGATGGACTGCCAGTACGAGGGTGAGCCGATGACGATCGCCTTCAATCACCAGTATCTGCTCGACGGGCTCAAGGCGCTCGACGCGCCCATCGCGGTGCTGTCGTTCACCGACCCGAAGAAGCCTGCGGTCATGTCGCCGGCCAAGGATGATGGAGAAATCGTCCCCGGGTACTGGTACTTGATCATGCCGGTTCGTATCGGCAGCTGATTCGGAGGCACCACAATGCAGCTCGGTCTTATCGGCCTGGGCAGGATGGGCTTCAACATGCGCGAGCGGCTGCGCGCCGCCGGGCACGAGGTCATCGGCTACGACCAACACCCCGACGTCACCGACGTGGCGTCCCTCAACGAACTGGTCGAGAAGCTCGCCGCGCCGCGCGTGGTGTGGATCATGGTGCCGGTGCAGTACACCGAGTCGACCATCGAGGAGCTGTCGGGCCTGCTCGCCGCCGGCGACATCGTGATCGACGGCGGCAACTCGCGGTTCAGCAACGACGGGCCGCGGGCGGAGCGGCTCGGCACCAAGGGCATCGGGTATCTCGACGTCGGCGTCTCCGGCGGCGTCTGGGGCCGGACCAACGGCTACGCGCTGATGGTCGGCGGCGAGAAGAAGCACGTCGAGCACTGCATGCCGATCTTCGACGCCCTCAAGCCGGCCGGCGAGTTCGGGTTCGCGCACGCGGGCGGCCCGGGCGCCGGCCACTACGCGAAGATGGTCCACAACGGCATCGAGTACGGGATGATGCACGCCTTCGCCGAGGGCTACGAGCTGCTCGAGGCGTCGGAGTACGTCGACAACATCCCTGAGGTGATCAAGAGCTGGCGCGCCGGCTCGGTCGTACAGTCGTGGCTCCTGGATCTGCTCGACCGCGCGCTGGACGAGGACCCCGAGCTCGCCGGGATCAAGGGCTACGCCGACGACACCGGCGAGGGCCGCTGGACGGTCGAGGAGGCCATCCGCCTCGCCGTGCCCATGAACGTCATCGCAGCCTCGCTGTTCGCCCGGTTCGCCTCTCGGCAGGACGACTCGCCGGCGATGAAGGCCGTCGCCGCGCTGCGCAACCAGTTCGGCGGGCACGCCGTCAAGAAGGACTGAATTTTGTACGTCCGGGGCTTGGAGCTCGTCGACTTCCGCAGCTACGAGCGGGTCGTCGTCGAGCTCGGTCCCGGCCCGTGCGTGCTCGTCGGGCCCAACGGGGCCGGCAAGACCAACCTCGTCGAGGCCCTCGCCTACGTGGCGACCCTGGAGTCGCACCGGGTCGCCACGGACGCGCCGCTGGTGCGCTTCGGCACCGGCCGCGCCGTGATCCGCTGCGCCGTCGTGCACGAGGAGCGCGAGCTGCTGATCGAGCTCTCGATCGAGCCGGGCCGCGCGAACCGGGCCCGGCTGGGCCGCTCGCCGGTCGGTCGCACCCGCGACATCCTGGGCGCCCTCCGCCTCGTGCTCTTCGCGCCCGAGGATCTCTCGCTGATTCGGGGAGACCCTTCAGAGCGCCGCCGGTACCTTGATGAGCTGCTCGTCGCGCGTCAGCCGCGCTTCGCCGGGGTACGCTCCGACTACGACCGGGTGCTCAAGCAGCGCAACGCCCTCCTGCGCAGCGCATATCTGGCCCGCAAGACCGGCGGCAGCCGCGGCGGCGACCTGTCCACCCTCGACGTGTGGGACACGCACCTGGCCCGGCACGGCGCGCAGCTCGTCCGCGCCCGGCTCGACCTGGTCGCGGCGCTCGCGCCGCATGTGGCCAAGGCGTACTCCGCGGTGAGCGCGAGCCGTTCCGACGCCCGGATCGTGTACAGCGCCTCCTTCGGGCTGCGGGACGACCTTGAGCAGGCGCTGCTGGCGGCGCTGTCGGAATCGCGAACCTCCGAGATCGAGCGCGGCGTGACGCTCGTCGGGCCGCACCGCGACGAGCTGACGCTGACGCTCGGGGAGCTGCCGGCGAAGGGGTACGCGAGCCACGGCGAGTCGTGGTCGTACGCGCTGGCGCTGCGGCTGGCGGCGTACGAACTGCTTCGCGACGACGGGGTGGAGCCGCTGCTGGTGCTCGATGACGTGTTCGCCGAGCTGGACGCCGGACGCCGGGACCGGCTGGCCGCGCTGGTCGGCGACGCGAGCCAGGTGATCGTGACCTGCGCGGTCGAGGACGATGTCCCGTCGACGCTGCGCGGCTCACGCTTCGAGGTCGGTGGGGGTGAGGTCCGACATGTCTGAGCATGCCGGTAATTCGGAGAAGTCTGGTCCCGAGCTGGCTCGGGCCGCGGTCGAGGCGGCGCTGGCCAAGCAGCGCGCCAAGCCGCGCCGAAAGTCTGTGCTCGATTCCCAGCCGCGCCGCCGCGGGTACACCGGCCCCGGCCCGGACCCCCGCGACCCGCAGCTGCTCGGCACGGTGCTCGAGCGCCTGGTCAAGCAGCGCGGATGGTCCCGCCCGACGGCCGAGGCCCGGATCTTCGGCGAGTGGGCGCGGGTCGTCGGCGCCGACATCGCCGCGCACAGCCGGCCGCTCAAGCTCGAGGACGGCGAGCTGACCATCGAGGCCGAGTCCACCGCCTGGGCCACCCAGCTACGCATGCTCGCCGCGCGGCTGCTGGCCGGCATCGCGCGGGAGATCGGCCACAACGTGGTCAAGCGCCTGCACATCCACGGCCCGAGCACCCCGTCGTGGGACCGCGGCCCACGCCGCATCCGGGGCCGAGGCCCTCGGGACACCTACGGCTGACAGGGATTGCCGAGCTAGAAATCGGCGTACACCGCGAAGCCGCGGTTGGCGCAGCGCCGGTAGAACTTCGCCAGCACGTCGAGCTCAGAGATCGAGTAGCTCCACTGCGGAGCGTTGCCCGAGTCGTCACGCAGCGCGTCCAACCGGCTCTGCAGCCAGCGCAGCTGCTGCTCGGCGAGGCGGGAGCCCTCCAGCGCCTTGCGCAGCACCGAGCTCACGGTCTCGAAGGTGATCTCGTCGCCGTACTCCTGGTGGCCGTTGACGAACCGCTCCAGGCCGCCGGCGATCCAGGCGCAGTCGTCCGGGCTGATCACCGGGTCCTCGTCCTCGGCGGCCGCGTCTGTGGCGAACAGCACGCCGTTGAGTCCAAAGAGGAGGTCGACGAGCTCCGTATACCCGGTGACGCGCACGGTGCCGGTCTTGGCCACGTGATCGGCGAGCGTGGCGGCCGGCCCGGCGTGCAGCGGCAGCGTCTCCGCCAGCTCCGCGAAGTCGACGAACTCGGCCGGTGCGACCGGGTCGTAGAACCGACCGGTGCGCGGCCACTGCACGGCGACGTTGTCAAGCCCCATCGCGCACCCCTCATCACACTGCTTTCATATCCCGCGCACCCGCCCGCGGCGGGGAACATACGGCACGAACGGCCTCTTGCGCGACCCCCGGAAGTTCCGAAAGCCGCAATCGGATCCTCGACTGCCTGTGCCGCCCGCCACCAGGCACTGAGACCCCTTCTGCGTAGGGGGACCTTCGGACCGCACCGTTCGGGCCGCTACGTGGATTACAGGCGCCGTCCCGGTGCGTAAATGTCGCCCGGACACAGTAGGATTGCATCGGCTCATAGAACAGTCGATCACATCCCGCGTGTGTGTCACAGCGGTGGTCGGCCCGCCGGAGGTCAGGGCGCTTGCCAGAGAAGCGCCGGGCACCGGCGTGCCTTCTGCGGCCCCGGGCGCGCCCGCACCGACTCCGCACGAGACCCGGGGCGCCCGACAGCGCGGCCGGCCAGTGCGAGAAAGCGACCGAGGGTGGCAGCTAACAAGCCCGAACAGTCCTACGACTCCTCTTCGATTACCGTCCTCGAGGGGCTCGAGGCGGTCCGCAAGCGGCCCGGTATGTATATCGGCTCGACCGGCGAGCGCGGCCTGCACCACCTGGTGTGGGAGGTCGTGGACAACGCGGTCGACGAGGCGCTGGCCGGCTATTGCGACACCATCGAGGTCACGCTGCTGGCGGAGGGCGGCGTTCGAGTCGTGGACAACGGCCGCGGCATCCCGGTCGACATCCACCCCAAGGAGAAGCGGCCCACGGTCGAGGTCGTGCTGACCGTGCTGCACGCCGGCGGCAAGTTCGACGGCCAGGCCTACGCCGTCTCCGGCGGCCTGCACGGCGTCGGCATCTCGGTCGTCAACGCGCTGTCCACGCGCATCGACCTGGAGATCCACAAGGACGGCCACGTCTGGCGCCAGCGGTACAACAACTCCAAGCCCGAGCCGCTGCAGAAGGGCGAGCCGACCGACCGCACCGGCACCAGCGTCACGTTCTTGCCGGACGCGACGATCTTCGAGACGACCACCTTCGTCTACGAGACGATCTATCGCCGCATCCAGGAATACGCCTTCCTCAACCGGGGCCTCACGATCGTGCTGCGCGATGAGCGCCCCGAGACGCCGGAGGAGAAGAAGGAGGTCACCTTCTGCTACAAGGGCGGCATCGCCGACTTCGTCCGCCACCTCAACGCGACGAAGACGCCGATCCACCGCACCGTGGTCGAGTTCGGCTCCGAGGGCGAGGGCATCGCGGTGGAGATCGCGATGCAGTGGAACGAGTCGTACGGTGAGAGCGTCTACACGTTCGCCAACACGATCAACACGCACGAGGGCGGCACGCACGAGGAGGGCTTCCGCAGTGCGCTGACCACGGTCGTGAACAAGTACGGCGCCGACAAGAAGCTGCTCAAGGGCGATGAGAAGCTGACCGGCGAGGACATCCGAGAGGGCCTCGCCGCGATCATCTCGGTCAAGCTGTCCAACCCCCAGTTCGAGGGGCAGACGAAGACCAAGCTCGGCAACACCGAGGCCCGCAGCTTCGTGCAGAAGGTCTGCAACGAGTGGCTGGTCGACTGGTTCGACCGCAACCCGGCCGAGGTGAAGACCATCATCACCAAGGCGTCGCAGGCCGCGAGGGCGCGCATCGCTGCCTCGCAGGCGCGCAAGCTGGCGCGGCGTAAGTCCCTGCTCGAGTCCGGCTCGATGCCGGGCAAGCTGGCCGACTGCCAGTCCAACGACCCGCGCCTGTGCGAGGTGTTCATCGTCGAGGGCGACTCCGCCGGCGGCTCGGCCAAGCAGGGCCGCGACCCGCGCGTGCAGGCGATCCTGCCGATCCGCGGCAAGATCCTCAACGTGGAGAAGGCGCGCATCGACCGCGTGCTGAAGAACAACGAGGTCCAGGCGCTGATCACCGCGCTGGGCACCGGCATCCACGACGAGTTCGACATCGAGAAGCTGCGGTATCACAAGCTGATCCTCATGGCCGATGCCGATGTCGACGGCCAGCACATCCAGACCCTGCTGCTGACGCTGGTCTTCCGGTTCATGCGACCGCTCATCGAGCTCGGGCACGTGTATCTCGCGGCGCCCCCGCTGTACAAGATCAAATGGAACAAGAAGGGCGACGACGCGCAGTACGCGTACACCGACCGCGAGCGCGACGGCCTCATCGAGCTGCGGCAGCGCTCGAAGCCCAACGCCAAGCCGGACGACATCCAGCGCTTCAAGGGCCTCGGCGAGATGAACTACCCGGAGCTGTGGGAGACCACGATGAACCCGGAAACGCGCATGCTGCGCCAGGTGACCTTGGACGACGCTGCAACCGCGGACGAGTTGTTCAGCGTCCTGATGGGCGAAGACGTGGAAGCGCGCCGCTCGTTCATCCAGCGAAACGCCAAGGACGTCCGGTTCCTCGACATCTGACCTGCGGACACTGAGAAAAGGGACATAAGAGCGTGACGGAACCGACTTCCACCCCAGAAACTCCGGATGAGGGTGGCTCGGCGGTCGCCAGCCGTATCGAGCCGGTCGGCATCGAGGTCGAGATGCAGCGCTCGTACCTCGACTACGCGATGAGCGTGATCGTGGGACGGGCCCTGCCCGACGTGCGCGACGGCCTCAAGCCGGTGCACCGCAAGATCCTCTACGCGATGTTCGACGGGGGCTACCGCCCCGACCGCGGCTACGTGAAGTGCGCCCGCGTCGTCGGCGACGTGATGGGCAACTACCACCCGCACGGCGACGCCTCGATCTACGACGCACTCGTACGTATGGCGCAGAACTGGTCGCTGCGCTATCCGCTCATCGACGGCAACGGCAACTTCGGATCGCCGGGCAACGACCCGGCCGCCGCCATGCGGTACACGGAGGCACGCCTCGACCCGCTGGCCATGGAGATGCTTCGGGACATCGACGAGGAGACCGTCGACTTCGTCCCCAACTACGACGGCCGGGCCCAGGAGCCCACCATCCTGCCGTCGCGCATCCCCAACCTGCTCGTCAACGGCAGCACCGGCATCGCGGTCGGCATGGCCACCAACATCCCGCCGCACAACCTGCGCGAGATCGCCGCCGCGGTCCAGTGGTGCCTCGACCACCCGGAGGCCGACGAGGCGGAGACGCTCGACGAGCTGATCAACATCGTCAAGGGGCCGGACTTCCCCACCAAGGGCCTCATCGTCGGTACCGCTGGCATCGTCGACGCCTACCGCACCGGGCGCGGCTCGATCCGCATGCGCGCGGTCGTCGAGGTCGAGGAGGACGTCCGCGGCCGGACCATGCTGGTCGTCACCGAGCTGCCCTACGCGGTCAACCCCGACAACCTGGCCGAGCGCATCGCCGACCTGGTGAAGGAGGGCAAGCTCGCCGGCATCGCCGACATCCGCGAGGAGTCCTCCGGCCGCACCGGCATGCGCCTGGTGATCGTGCTCAAGCGCGACGCCGTGGCCAAGGTCGTGCTGAACAACCTCTACAAGCACACACAGCTGCAGGAGACGTTCGGCGCCAACATGCTGGCGCTGGTCGACGGCGTGCCCCGCACGCTCAACCTCGCGCAGTTCGTGCGGCACTACGTGGCGCACCAGATCGAGGTCATCGTCCGGCGCACCCGCTACCGGCTGCGCAAGGCCGAGGAGCGTGCGCACATTCTGCGCGGCCTGGTCAAGGCCCTCGACATGCTCGACGAGGTCATCGCGCTCATCCGCCGCTCCCCGAGCGCGGAGGCGTCGAAGGTCGGCCTGATGAACCTGCTCGAGATCGACGACATCCAGGCCACCGCGATCCTCGACATGCAGCTGCGCCGCCTCGCCGCCCTCGAGCGGCAGCGGATCTTCGACGAGCTGGCCAAGATCGAGATTGAGATCGCCGACTACAAGGAGATCCTGGCGACGCCGGCCCGGCAGCGGCAGATCATCTCCGAGGAGCTCGCCGAGATCGTCGCCCGCCGGGGCGACGACCGCCGCACCCAGATCATCCCGTTCGACGGCGAGGTCTCCATGGAGGACCTCATCGTCCGGGAGGACGTTGTGGTGACAATCACGCGGACCGGATACGCGAAGCGCACCAAGGTCGACCTGTACCGCTCGCAGAAGCGCGGCGGGAAGGGCGTCTCGGGTGCGACACTGAGGCAGGACGACATCGTCAGCCACTTCTTCGTGTGCTCGACACACGATTGGATGCTCTTCTTTACGAATAAAGGACGGGTCTACCGGGCAAAGGCCTATGAGCTGCCCGAGGCCAGCCGGGCGGCAAAGGGCCAGCATGTCGCCAACCTGTTGGCCTTCCAGCCCGACGAGCACATCGCACAGGTGATCGAGATTCCGAACTACCAGATCGCGCCGTACCTTGTTCTCGCGACGAAGGACGGCCTGGTAAAGAAGACCAAACTGGAGGAGTTCGACTCCAACCGGTCGGGCGGCATCATCGGCATCAATCTGCGCGAGGAAGACGAGCTGGTCGGCGCCGCGCTGCTGGGCCCGGAGGACGACCTCCTCCTGGTCAGCAAGCAGGCGCAGGCGATCCGCTTCACGGCCAACGACGAGACGCTGCGCCCGATGGGGCGTGCGACCTCCGGCGTGATCGGCATGCGGTTCGCCGACGGCGACGAGCTGCTCGCCATGGAAGTAGTGCGCGAGGGGATGGACCTGGACGTTCTGGTGGCCACCGACGGTGGTTTTGCCAAGCGGACACCCATCGAGGAGTATCCAGTGCAGGGACGCGGCGGCAAGGGCGTCCTCACCGCTAAAATCACGTCGCGGCGCGGGGGTCTCGTCGGCGCGGTGGTGATTAGTCCGGATGACGAGCTGTTCGCCATCACCTCAAATGGTGGCGTGATCCGGACTCCCGTGAAGCCTGTACGGCGTACGAGGGATCGGAACACAATGGGGGTCAAGCTTATGGACCTTCCCGAGGGTGTAACCATCGTCGCGATCGCCCGCAACGCCGATGAGCCCGACGAACAGGACTAGTTGATGACAGACACACAGGCGAAGTCGGGGACCGCCTCGGCAACCGATGAGGCCAGAAAGGCCGGAGAGGCTGCCATGACGGGATCTGACTCGGGGGCGCCTGCCACCGGTGGTGAGACCGGCACGATCAACGACGGCGCGCCCGGCGAAACGACCAGCGGTGGCATGCCGAAGTTCACGCGTGCGCCCGGTATGGCGCCGCCCCCCGACGCGCTCACGGTGCCGATCCAGACGCCCTCAGCGACGTCGAGCGGCCCCACGCCGCCGCCGGTCTCGATCCCGGCCTCCACCGCACCGACCACCGGATCCGCGACGGGCACGGCAAGCGTCTCCGCGATCGCCCGCGCCGCCGTCCGGACGCCGGCCGCCGCCGCCACGCAGGCCATCAACACGCCCGCGCCCGCGGTCAGCGGCTCGGCCCGGGTCACGGAGGCCGTGCGCGCGGCCCGCAAGACGGTCAGCTCCGCCGTGGGCCGCGGCCCACGGCGGGCCAGGCTGCACCTGAAGCGGATCGACCCATGGTCGGTGATGAAGTTCGCGTTCGCTGTGAGCTTCGTCCTCTTCGTCGTCCTCATCGTCGCGACCTCGGTGCTCTACCTGGCCCTCGACGCCATGGACGTCTTCCAGAGCATCAACAAGCTGCTCGCCGACCTGGTCAGCTCGACCGGCGGATCGAGTGCGAACACATTCCGAGTCACCGCCAAGGGCGTCATCGGCGGCGCCGCCCTCCTGGGCGTCGTCAACGTGGTGCTCTTCACCGCCCTGGCGACGCTGGGCTCCTTCATCTACAACGTGTGCGCCGACCTGGTGGGCGGCATCGAGCTCACGCTGGCCGAGAAGGACTGACCTGCGGCTTTGAGACCCCCTGGCGCCGGCGCGCCGCGTCAGGGGGTAACCGGTTTGAGGCGGGCGCCAGGGGTACGGTAACCTTCTGTTCGCACCGCGGGGCGCCTTCAAGCGCAGCCGAGGTTCAACGGGGCTATAGCTCAGTCGGTTAGAGCGCAGAGCTGATAACTCTGAGGTCGCTGGTTCGATTCCAGCTAGCCCCACAAGTGGTTCTCCACCAGCACGAACGCCGGTTCTCCTCAGACGAGGAGAACCGGATGATGCTTACGCTTCCGTGTGTTGCTTGAAGCGACCGCAGAGTTATCATCATGTTCGTCGCTACTGCGGCGCGCACCGCCTCGTTGATCTGCTTCTGTGTTGGCGCGCTGCCGTCCTGGGACCACGCGTAGATGTCGCGGGGAATTTGGTCCTGCTCGGGCGTCATGTCGTCCTCCGAGCTCGCGGTCGGCGCCTTCTGGTTGATCTGCCCTTCTTGAGGCCGATCGTGACGTCGTGGTCGCCCCGACCCCGGGATGCCTTACCAGCACATCTCGATGCGCCGCGCGACGAGCCGATTTCCGACTGATGGCCCCCCTCTTCGATGGGGGCGCGGCGGTGCTAAGCTCCGACAGTCAGCGCGGAGGCTCGATTGTTTCGTGCTGGCTGGGATAGGCGCAGACCTCGGGTGCGCACGACGATCGGTAGAGACGTCGCTGGTTCGAATCCAGCTAGGCCCACATGTGGAAAAAGGTGCTTCTGGTGGTCGCCGTCGTCGGCGCCGCCGCCTATGTCGCCAAGCGGGTCAAGGCCGCGAGCGAAGAGCGCGCACTGTGGCACGAGGCGACCACGGCCCCGGATCTGCGCTAGTCTCTAGCTTGCGCGGGCTTTCGGCCCGCCTCACCCCGACAAGCGGGGGCGTAGCTCAACTGGCAGAGCACCGCCTTTGCAAGGCGGGGGTTAGGGGTTCGAGTCCCCTCGCTTCCACTCTTTAAGGCATCTGACCTGCGGTTGTAGGTCCGCCATGATCGCCCGGTAAGCCGCGGGTAAGTCTCACCGTAACTCTCCCTTCCGGCGCACGGCCGTCAGAGCCTCGCCGAAGATGCCGCGCGCCTTGACCCGCTTCGGCCACCAACCGACGTAGGTCTCCAACGTCAGGCTCAGCGACTTGTGGCGTAGCGCCCGCGGTACCTCCTGCGGCTCCGCCCCGTTCGTGATCAGCACGGTGGCGAAGAAGTGCCGCAGCGCGTGGAACCCGGCGTGCTCCGTGTTCGGCCAGCCCGCCGCCTCCCGCCACTTCCCCCACTCCCGCGACCAGATCCGATCGGTCAGCGGGTTGCCGTGCCGCGAGGTGAACAGCAGCGGCGCTTTCCGGCGCACCAGCTCACCCGACGTGATGTCGGGCAGCTCGATCTCCACCGACGGGAACTGCGCCACGTGCTCGGCGAGGTGCTCCGCCACCAGGGCGTCGAGATCGACCGTCCCCGACGAGCCGGCCTTCGGTTTCGCCAGGTAGAACCCGCCGTACTCCTTCGGCGAGTACCGCAACTGCTGTACCACGTGCAGCTCACCCTCGCCCTGATCGGCGCACCGCAGGCCGTCTTCCATTCCCAGCGCCTCACCGATCCGCAGCCCCTGCCCCGCCCCGAGCCACCCGGCCAGCCGATACCGCGCAGGTATCGCGTCGAGCAGCCGCAGGACCTGCTCCGGTGTCGGCACCCACTTCGGCGTGATCGACAGCCCGTCGAGGATCCTCGCCAGCCGGATGCCATCGCACGGGTTGTCTTCCCGCGCCTTGTCCCGGACCATCGCCGCGAGCACCGCGTCGAGGAGCTCGAAGTACAGCTTGATCACCGACTTGGGCATGCCGTCGGCCCGCATCCGGCCCAGCCACTCCAAGACCTGAGTCTCGTTGATCGCCGCCGCCGGCGAGTTGCCGAACACCGGAAGCAGGTGCACCCGCAGGTTCGACGCCACCCGCTTGCGCGTCTCCAGCTGCCAGCCAACCTCCCGGGCCAGCCGCCACCGCTCCGCGTACTCGCCGAACGTCAGGCCCTTTGCCGAAAGAACTACGCGCTTCGGCGCCTGCGGCAGCTCACCCCTGATTGCCTGACGCTCCCACTCCTCCGCATCGGCCTTGCGGTGGAACGCCCTGGTCTCCTCCACGCCGTCCGGGTGGACGTATACGGCCCGCCAGCGCTTTCCGCGCCCATGCCGCGCGGTTTTCACCTTCTCCTTGTTCGGCCCCGGCTTCGACGAGAACCACAAGTCATAGATCGGCACGTCAGGCCGCCTCTTGATCGCGGAACCACGCCTGCACCTCGGCCGGGTCGTAGCGCAGATGCCGGCCCACCTTCCGCGCCGTCGGTCCCTTCCGCCGCGACCGCCATTGGTAGAGCGTTCCCTTGGGTACCTGCAGCAGCTCCGCCACCTCATCGATCGACAACGTCTTGTCCACCCTCAGCCCTCTCCCCGTGATCGTCGGTTGCCGAAAGATGTACCGGCGCCGGGTCGTACTGCGCGGCGCGGTCGCGGGCGGCGTTGAGCGCGTTGCGCCATTGGATGCGTTGTGCGAGCGCCCGCAGCAGGCGATGCCGCATTGGCGGCATGTCCGGGTCGTTCGGTCGTGCCAGTTCCCAGGCGACCGGAGCCGGGGTGCCGGGCTGGTGGTCGTTGACGGCCGGGACCTGGTCGACGCCCTCGGACACGCCGAGGAGGGCCTTGACCCAGGCGCGGGCGTCGTAGCGGTGGTCGGCGAGGGTCTTGCCGGACCAGTCGCGGGAGACGAGGATGCGCCGGCCTCCGATGCCGAGGGTGGAGCGCTGGTGGACCCGGCCCTTGCAGTTGCCGGGCCGCAGTCGGGCGTGGGCCTTCTTTGGCTGGATGCCGTAGAGCAGCCAGTTCGCGCACCGGTCCGAGCACGGGGTGACCCGCAGTTCCCGCCAGAAGCGTTCCAGGTGGTCGCGTTGCCGGTCGGTGGTGACCGCGTGGCAGTCGGCTGCGGACTTGGTGATGTACTTCGTGATGTAGCCGATCGTCCGGTCGACGTTGCCGTCGTTGGCGTTGACGCCCTCCGCGCGGATCTGAGCGCCGAACCGGACCACGTGCGCCGGCTCGTCCTCGATCGTGTCCAGCGCCGTGTCCCAGTCGGTGAGCGGCTCTCCGGTCTGGCCGTCGCACCAGGTTTCGGCGTCGGCGTCCCAGACCGGTCGGCAGGTGGGTTTGTCGACCTTGGGCCACCAGACCTGGTGGTACGTTGCCGCCGCCACCTCCCGCAGCACCGCACGCGGGATCGTGCCCCGGATCGCGAAGTGCGCGTGCGGAGCCAGACGGCGTTGCGGCTCAACACATCCGGCGTACTGCACGTTCCAGCCGACGCAGCGGCGCAGATTCTGCCAGAACCGATCCAGCAGCCGGGGAAACGTGATCGCGTCCCAGGCCGCCCGCCGGTAGTCGTACGTCGCTGAGTCGACCGGGGAGCCGTCGGGTCGTACGGGGCCGTACGAGTCGAGGGTGACGGTGAGCCACATTGAGGGCCGGTATTCGGTGCCGTCCGGCGCGGTGTAGACCCGGCCGACCGTGCGCGGGTCGACTTTCTGCCGGGGCAGGGCGGGTGCGTCCTGGCGCCGCTTCGTGGACCGCTGCCGCTTCGGCTCCGTCGGCTTGTCATGCGCTGGGGCGACGCTGCCCCGTAGGCCCTCGGCGGCGATGGCCTCCTCTACCTCGCGGATGGCGTCGTCGACCTCGCCGACCTGGTCCCACTGCGACGCCCGGACTGCCTCGTCGCGGGCGTGTTCCAGGTGGGCGCGGAGGCTGATCAGCGCCCGCTGCCCCTCTGTCGCCGGCTCAGGGCGGCGGAGCGGGTTCGTCGACGCGGTGCCAGCCCTCCCGGATCTGGACCTTGCGCAGCCGACGAGCCCTCTTTGCGCACGGCGGGCACTTGTCCTCGCGGGTCGCGCCGCAGGGCACGTCGATGATTTCGGTTTTGCCGGTGTCCAGGTCTGTGCGGCGCAGCCCGACCGGGCGCAGGCACACGCCGTATTCGGCGGCCATCTCCTTGACCACGTTGGCGGCCAGGGGGATGAGCATCCGGGCGGCGCGGGAGCCCGGCCGCGGCTGCTCGTCCGGTTCGAGTCCGGGCAGTGCGGTGATGGTCAACGGCGCCCACATCCCCGGCAGTGCAGCCCGGCGCAGCCGTCGGTCTTGGCGGCCATGAGCCCGGCGACGACGAGGACCAGGACGACGGTTCCGACGATGACCATCCAGTGCGCGATCACCCATTGCACGAGCAGCCACACACCCCAGCCGAGCCCGGCCAGCGCGGTGAGGCCGGCGACGATCGCCGCGACCTTGAGCACGAGCCGCCAGCGGATCCGGTGGCGGCGCGGCTCGAGGAGCGTGACGTCGATGGCGTACCGGCCGTCGGCGAGCCGGCTGGGCCGGCCGTAGCGGACGAGATGCCCCCGGGCGTGCGCCGAGCGCAGTACGTTGCCGAGCTGGTCGGCGGGGCCGGTGAGATGGTGGTCGACGGGTTGGAGGTTGGTGGTCATCGCACGACTCCTGACGGGATCGCGCCGACAACGTGCAGCGCCGGGCGCGGCTCGGGCAACGGCTGAGGCAGCGGTTCGGGTTGTGGCTCGGGCAGGGGTTCGACCGGTCGCGCAACCTGCTTGGCGCGCGGGTTGGCGGCGAGGAGCGCGGCGGCGGCCATGACCATCAACCCGTCGACGGCGAGGGGGCCGAGGGTGGCGGTGAGCGGGTCTTCGCCGTAGTGGCGGAACAGGCCGGACAGGTGCCGATAGGACACGACGGCGGCGACGAGCGCGACGGGCAGCAGGCCGAGGAATCGGGCGAGCCGCCACCAGACCCCCGCCGGCCAGACGGTGCGGACGAGGATCTCCACGGCGATGAAGACCGCGATGGGCCAGAACATCGCGCTGAGCACGGCGCCCGGTTCGGGCCGCCAGTCGGCCGGGGCGCCGGTGGGCGGGATGTAGCAGTGCGCGACGTTCGCGGCGAGGGATGCGACGCCGCCGAGGGCGGTGCCGATGTAGGCCCAGCGGCGGCCGGTCATGCCGACCACCCGAACCCGTCCAGATCCTCCGCGGCGGTGTGGGCGTGCTGGCGGCGTGCGGCGCCGATGATGTCGGTCTGGTCGTCGCGGGCGGTGGTGCAGTAGGGGCAGGTTAGGTCGGGGTTGCGGTGGGCTAGGTCGAGGCAGGTCCGGCGCCGGCCTCGCCGGTGATGGTGACGCACGAGGGGTCTCCTTCGAGGGGTCAGCGGGCCTTGGGGGTGATCGGGACTCGGATCCAGTCCGGCGGGGCGCTGGTCGAGGCGACGGCCTCCGACAGGCAGCGCCACAGCGCCCACGCCTCCGCCGGGGTCAGGTACATCCGGCGCCGACCCGCCCCGACCGCCACATAGAGGTCTTCGCCCTCCGTCACCCGCACCGTCACTGCCGATGAGCCGGCCGTGGGGTGCGGAGCGCGGAGCCGGTAGAAGCGGCGCTCTGTGTCGGTGGTGGTCATGCCGGCTCACCCCCGCCGAGCAGCCCGGTCAGGCTGTCGGGCAGCAGCGGCCCCATCGTGGGACGTCCCGGCCGGTAGCTGCGCGCGGCGGGTTGGGTTCGCTGCTTGGGTGCGGCCGGTGCGGGGCGTGGCGCCGGGTCGGGCGGAGCGGCGTACTCGATGGCCATGGCGCGGATCTCGTCGTCGGTGACGTAGGCGAACCGCACCCGCAGGGGCTCGGGCCGGTCGTCGAGCACGACGTAGCCGATGCCGCGCATGCTCGGTTCGGCCGAGAGTTGGTCGGCCAGTGCGCCACGTTCCCGGGCGCCGTCGCCGAGTACGAGGTCGACGTGGTTGCGTTCGTTGAGCCGCAGCGCGATGCGGGTCGGGAAGAAGTCGCGCAGCTCGACGACTTCCTTGCGCGGGTCTTGTGTCGCGCCGATTACAAGGACACCGAGGCCGGCGCCCTGAGTGAGCAGCAGCGCGAGCGCCGACCGGGCACGGTTGCGCAGTTCGGTGTCCTGCAGCAGCGCAACCAGCGCAAGCAGCTCGTCGACCATGAGCACGTACAGCGGTTCGGCCAGCGTCGGCGTGTGAACCCGGACGGTGCCCTGCATGCGGGCCTGCCGGTCGCGCATCACGGCCACCAGGTCGTCGAGCATGGCCACCATGGGGGCCGGGTCGGTGTACTCATAGCGGGCGAACAGCTCCCGCCCGATTGACAGCTCGACGCCGCCCTTGGGGTCGATGCCCCACAGCCGCACCAGACCCGAGCGAATGCCCGAGGCGAGCGCCCGCACGAGCGACCACTGCACCGAGCCCTTGCCGGACCGGGTCGCGCCGACGATCAACACGTGCGAAGCGAGCAGCCGCAGGACAAACAGCCGCAGGTCCTCGCCGAGCGCGAGCGGCAGCCGTTCGAAGTCCGGCTCGTCCGGCACCGGGAACGCCGGCACGATCTCTCGCAGCGGATCGCGGCGCGGGAACACCAGCCACACCAGCCGCGGCCGGTCCCCGAAGCGCACCCGATCCACGACCCGCACCAGCCACGCCCAACGCCCGACGCGGGCCGGCGGGACCGACCGGCGCCCGGTGTAGACGCGGCACTCGCGGGCGTTGAACGAGTACGCCAGGTTCGCCGACGCCTTGTGGTAGAGGTCCGGGTTCTGCCCGCGCGGCATCCGCAACAGCACCTCGTCCGCCGCTGGCGTGCACTGAACGCGCAGCAGCTTCGGCATGATCCGCGTGTTGTCGAACCGTTCGGCCAGACCGCACAAGGTCAGCGCCTCACGCCAGTGCAGCTGGTAGACGGTCAGCCGCCGCCACCATGCCAGCAGCGGCAGCACCGCAAACCGCTCACACGACGGGCGCCAGCTCCACCACCACAGCCCGCCAGCGCCGACGATGGCGACGAGGATCAGGACCAGGACGAGCCAGCCGTGCCGGTACCACAGCCACACCGCGCCGACGGTCAATGTCAGCGAGCGCCAGTTGCGGGCGAGCACCGGGACCAGCCGGACCAGTGCCCGGGCCACCTTGTACAGCAGGTACGGCACGATCGCCCAGATGACGACCCACCACGGCGTGGGCACGTCCAGCCGGCGGAACTTGATCAATGGAATCTTGTTCTTCAACGTCGACCCTCCCCAGGGAAGCCCGGGTTCACCGGGCCGCCGCGAGCGGGGCGAACCGGCCGCGGGCATCGCGGCGGAACGCCAGCAGCTGCAACGGCATGCCGGTGAACCAGCGGGTGAACCGCCCGGACGCATCTCGCGCCACGGGCATCAGCAGGAGCAGTTGGCCGCGGCAGATACGGCGGCCGTGCTGGATCGAGGGGCCGGATTTGGGCATGATGAAGCCCGCCTTCCTTGCCTCAGCAGGAGTGTTTGGGAAGGAACGGGGCGGTCTGTTTGCCGTAGGAAGCCGGACCGCCCCGCACCTGTGTTGGTCAGGCCGCCGCCCGCAGCGCCGGCAGCAGCCCGTTCGCCTCGCTCAGCGCGTCGACGAGGCGTGCGAGCCCGGCGCGGTCGAGGAACAGCGCCACCGATCCGTCGGCCGCGCCGATCTCCAGCCACACCCGGTCACCGGAGCTGGTGCGGTGGGCCTGCAACGGCGTCTCGGCGCCGATGTGGACGTTGACCGAGATCATCGCCGCGGTCACTTTCCGGCCCTGCCCGCCGGGACCGGGGCACGGAAGCCCGTCGCGCGCAGCGAGTACGTGAGGCGGCCGGTCTGCCCGACGTACGGCGTGACGGTCATGCCCTCGAACTCCACCGGCGAGAACGGCGCCGCGTTGTCCGGCACCGGCTGCACCGGCGCGGTGATCTTCACCGCGATCTCGCGCGCCCGGCCGGCGAGGTCCGGGTCCATGTCCATGACCCGCACCGTCCACACCCGCACACCGGTGAGCTTGTCCACCGCCGGCGTACGCGCGCCGGTGGCGGCGTTGTAGTCCTGCGCCTCCGTGATCGAGTCCGGCACCAGCATGCAGCCGGCCGGGAAGACGTCCTCGAACCGGACCGAGAACCGGGTCCCACCCTTCAGTGCCATTGCGTCTCCGCTCCTTCAGGCCACCTTGGCTACTTGACTAACCAAGTAAGCCAACTGTCGCATGGCCAACCTGGCTAGTCAAGTAAACAGCGAAGATTGTTTATGGCAGCTTGAACAGGGACGAGAGCTGTACCGCATCGCGCGCTATCAGCGCGTCGACCGCGAGGATCGGCTGGTCGGCGGCATCGAGCACGGTCAGCAGCACGGTTGCCAGGCAATGACGTCGGTCGGTGTCGAGCGCGGTTGCCTCGAACGCCGACGGGATACGTGCGCCGACCTGTTCGATGACCTGTGTGGCGATCACGCCGCGCTGTGCTTCCAGGTACGGCACCAGGTTGTCGGCCATCGGCGAGTCGGCGTGCAGCTGAACCTCGTCCGCCAGCGAGGCGTCAACGTAGGCGGCGGTGAGTCCAACTGGCCTGCCGTCAGCGGGTGTGAGCAGGTACCGGCGCGTCACGAGCTGCGCGCCGGCACGCTGGCCGAGGGCGGACGCCACGTGTGGTGGAGCGACCGCCCGGCCCGAGGTCAGCAGCGCGGCATCCGTGAAGGTGCCGGGCCGCAGAAGGTGATGAGCCCGGCGCGGTAGTGAGGTCAGGGGAGAGGCGGGCCGTCCGAGGACGACGCGCCCCTTGCCCTGGACGCCTTCCAGCCACCCGTGCTGGCGCAGGTACTCCAGTGCGCGGACCACCGTCGAGCGCGACGCGCCGAACTCGCGAACCAACTGCGCCTCACTGGGCAGCATGTCGCCGGGTTGATACGTCGTGTCGATGATCCGCGAGCGAAGCGCGTCGATGATCGCGGCGTATTTCGGTGGGCTGGATTCAGTTGGCACTGACCCGCTACCGCACACTGCCCGACTCGGCCAGAAGCTGAGTCAGGGTGTTGATGAGTTCGAGAGCCTGTGCCGCCGTGAGGTCTGTGCCGTCGTCGTTGCTCTCCTCGAATTCGAGCAGCACGTTTGCCTGTTCGCCGTCGAGCATCCACAGCGAGGCCGACACGGCGGTGCCGGTTTCGGGGTCGGGTCTGCCGGGTACCGCGCGCGAACGGTGAATCGCGTATCGGCCGGACGTGCGCCCGACAGGGCACGTGGCCCGCTGGCACCAGTGCGGGTGAATCACGTCGCTCACTACGCCACTCCTTGATCGTTGGGGTTCGGAATGAAGAGCGATCAGATTTGACTAGCTTGGCTAGTCAAATCTGACGATAGAGCGAGCCATCGATCGACACAAGGGAACATTGGGCCAGATATTTCTAGCCTGGCTAGCCAGGCCGTAGGCTGAGCCCGTGAACGGCGTAGTCGAGAGCCTCGACGGACTGGACCCGGACGACCCGCGGCCCGCTTCGCAACAGATTGCGAACGTGCTGCGGGCCGCAATCCTGACGCGCCGCTTCCAGCCCGGCGAACGCCTCCCATCGCAGAACGAACTCGCCGAGCGCTACGGCGTAGCCCGCGAGACCGTCAAGGTCGCCCTGCGCGTACTACGCGAGGAACGGCTGATCGTCAGCCGACAGGGGAGCGGCGCATTCGTTCGCGCCCAGACCGAGCGCCCAGTCGGCCTCCGCCCACACATTGAGGCCGCCTTCGAGCGCCAACACGTCTCCATCGACTTCGCCGGCTTCTCCAGCGAGACCCTTCACGGCGCGCTTACCGAACCACTGGACAAGATCCGAGCGGGACGGCTCACTCCGGAGTCGATTGCCGTCCGCATCCTCGTGCCCGACCAATCCCAGCCGGCCGCAGTCCCCTCCGCCATTGACGGACCAGAGGCCGACAAGGCCGTTCGCGACCGCGCAACCAGGATCAGCCGGCGACACAGCGAGGCGATCGTCGACGCGGTGCGCGAGCTCGGCGAGCTGGGCCTGGTCCGCTCAGCGACCGCCGAGGTACGAGCGCACGGCACGGCCGCCCTGTTCAAGGTGTACGTCCTGAACAACGCCGAGGCGTTCTTCGGCTTTTACCCGGTGGTCCGCCACAACGTGACCATCGACCACGAATCGGTGCCCATCTTCGACGTGATGGGCAAGGATGTGCCGCTCTTCCAGTTCGCCGTCGGCGACGAGGAGGACTTGGCCACCCAGTACGTGCAGCAGGCCCGCGCCTGGTTCGACAGCGTTTGGACCACCATCGCCCGCGAGCAGCAATCGTGACCAAGACTCTCGCTGACGTCGTTCGGGCCGCGGAGGTGTTGATACTCGACTTTGACGGTCCTGTCGCCGCACTCTTCGCTGGCCACCCGGCCGCCGTCATCGCTGGGGAGCTGCGCGAGCTCGCGACGTCTCGCGGCTACGACCTCACCGCGTTGGGGCCGCTGGCTGTTCTGCCAGAGGTGGCGTCGTTTGGCGATGACCAGTTGACTAGGCAAGTGGCCAACGCTGCGCGCGAGGCCGAGATCAGGGCGGCCGAGAGCGCAACCCCCACTCCAGGGCTCGACGCGGTGTTGGCAGCGGCGCGTGCCTCAGGCAGGCGAGTTGCCATCGCGAGCAACAACGCCATCGAGGCCGTCGAGGCATACCTGCGTCGCAGGAACCTCATCGGCGACGTCGACCTGGTCGTGGGCCGGTACGACGGCATGGATCCTGGGCTGCTCAAACCCCACCCGCATCTCGTGCGGTTGGCACTCGACGGCTTGAATGCGGAACCTGACACCGCGGTCTTCATCGGTGACTCGTCGAGCGACATGGAAGCCGGCCGAGCAGCCCACACCGCGACCGTCGGCTACGCGAACAAGCCAGGCAAGCGCGAACGCCTCCAGCACGCTGGCGCTGACGTCGTCATCAATCACATGGCAGACCTCGCCGACGCGCTGCGCACGATACCGATCCTTGCGCGCTAAGTCGGCTGCTCCACCTACCGCCCACCTTGTCATGGAGCACCAATGACCGACTGGCCCGAAATCCCGGAGAACGTTGTCGAAGGCGTCCGGGAACGCTGGCCCGACCGCGCCGACCGGTGGCTGGCGACCGCTGGCGAGACCTTAGCCGAGCTGTGCGCCGGCTACAACGGTCGCCCACGGGACGCTCTTCATGCGAGGTACGGCTACGTCGTTAGCGTCGACACGCCCGATGGCGGACTGGTCATCCGGTCAAGTCCCGACCCGGACGGTCCGATCCAAACGAAGGTCTCCGAGGCGCTGGCTGCACTGGGCGTCGCGCCAGCTATTCACCAGATACTCTTGACAGACATCGCCACATGGACCGTGATGGACGAGATCCAGCCTGGCATGCCGTTCGCGCTCACCGACCGAAAAGCCGCGGACCTCGAAGCGTTGGCCGCTCCGCTGGCGAATCTGCGGAGCCAGCCAACCCCGGTGCCAGGGATGCCATCCCTGATCGACTGGTTGCGCGTGCGCTTAGAAGACGACGACCTCAAAGACATGCCTATTTGGCGCGAGCCAGCGACGCCAGCCGAGCGCATTGAGGCGCTGCGCCTGCTCGCCGACCTGGAGGAGGGCTTCAAGCCCCTTTTGTGCCACGGTGACGCGTCGACATGGAACCTACTGCTGTCCGGCCAGGACCGTTGGACCCTGATCGATCCCCGTGGAGTAACCGGCGAAGTCCATTACGACCTAGCGGTATTGGCTACCAAGGTGCGAGGTGACTTGGCCGAGAAGGAGGTGGCTCGCCGCTTCGCCGCTGCTGCCGAGGTTGACGTGGCGCGTGTACACGCTTGGATGACGGTGGCGACCGCTGCCCGTGTATAGCGTCTAACCCCGATACCTTCGTAGTCGCTGGGATCCTCAGCATTGCGGCGCCCGGTGAACACGAGACAATTTGATCAATGGAGGGAGGCTGCCGCCTGACCCCTTGTCAACGCTGCAAACCGCCCGCGATTTCACCTTATCGGCTTTTACATAAACAACCTCGCGGTCATCCTCTCGTAGGATCACGTGCCAGCCATCTTTTACCGATAGCGTGTACCCCACGATTACCTCATCGGAATCGGTTGAGATTTTCTCGGCTGGAAACCAAGGGTATCTCGCGATGCCGGCCAGGCCACGTATGTCGTGCGGATTGTCGTACACCTTGGACGTCGACACGAATATGACGAAGCAAACGCCAGCCATCACTGTAGCGGACACCAGGCAGGCGCTTTGGCGGCCGACGAATCGGCCTACACGGTTCGACAGTTGGTGGCGGCGTTCGTCCCTCATCTTCTCCTTCCCCCTCGAATCCGAATCCGTATAATGACGCCTTCTGTTTTCCTCCCGCGTATGGGCCTTCAACCGAATTCGATTCAGAGTCGCACGCCAGGCTAGGATGCCGGCAAGCGTGCAGTACGCGACTGTTTGCCACCGCCAGCTGTTGGTCATATAGCCGACGCCGTCTTGGCTAAAACCGCGCAGTGCATGACGCCATATCGCGGCGTTGCCAAGGTCGCCACTTTGCAAGTGATGCCAGCATGCTTGAGCCGTCTTGGCCAGCTCGGCAGCCCGAAATCTAACCTCGCCAAGAACCGCCTTGGGTGTCCTAACGTATGCCGGACTGGCGACCAGACACGCGACGGCGCTCAGAGTCGCTAGCTGAAACCGCCGAAAGAGAACCAGTCCGAGTGTCAACGCTGGCAGGAACGGGGGGATAAGCGGAATCACAGTCCCTAGAAGAGTGTCGACGGCCCCCTTCTCCGACGCAAGAGTGCTAGCCGTTGTGGTGTCGTAGTTAGATATGACGATAAGGCGAACTCCGGTAGCGACTAGGATCACCGCAGGAGAAGCTATCAAGACCCTAATCGGTCGTGAGAGTTTCTTGCTCGGAGCCGACTCGGGCTGAGGTAGGTCGCGGGGCTGATCTTTCGTGCTACTTAAAGGCATGCTCCACCAACGAGATCCATAGAAATCTACCTATTAGACCAGATCCGTTAGGGTGGCGCCAATGGCTCGAAGGTGGAACAGCCTACCTGGTACGGCGACGTGGGCACCCCTTGGCGGTCGCCGCCAACGGACATTCGGGTGAGTCATTCCGGCAACGCGCGGCGCGCCTAAATGAACGAGCTGTCAGGAACTCGTCAGATCTGCGAGCGTAGTTACTGGGGTATCAACATGTTCTTGCGCGCACGCCGACCACGGGCCAGGATGTCGGCACGACTGGTGGAGCCAGCGTTCGCTCGACGCCATGGGCTGGGCGGTATTCGACACCGCCTCGGTTGAGGTAAACTTCCGACCCAATAGCGTAAATACGAATGTAAACGCTTTGATCGGGGCATGCGTCGAGTCTGCGTTGAGGCCCCAATGCATTTAGCTGGAAGGTAGGCCTCAAGATGGATCCAGAGGTTCTTTCATTGAGCCTCAAGCTGGGCGAGGCTGCTGTGCGAAACAGCGCCGCAACCGTCGCCGACAAAATTACAGCCGCTAAGGCCCGAAGGAGAGATCAGGAAACCATTGCGGAACTTGAGGAGATAATCAGTAGCTTGATCTCCGACAAGAATGATCTCGTTCTCATCGCTCAGTCCTATGAGCAGGAGTTGGCCGCTCGGCGCATTTCTCCTAAAGATGTTGAGTACATTACCAAGAATATTATTCCAATCCTAAAGGATTTGCTCGGATCGGGTTCTGGCGGCGAGCAGTTCGACGCCGAAACTGAAGCAAAGATCGACACCTTGACCTCGCTTCTGTCGGTGGAAACAATCGAAATTCTTCAGCTATTGGGGTTTAACTTCAGGCAAGCGATAGGTGGGCCGCTTACTCACCTAGTCGCGCAGTTGATCGCGTCAAAGGTGCCCGCTAGCGCTGACCAAAACGCGGCAATTCAGAAACTGGGACTGGAGCGAGATCTCGCGTATATCAACCTTGCGCAAGATCCCGAATCGTACGCCAGGCTGAAGGGTGTTGCAGGCTCCTAGCGCGACAGTCGGCCCTGGTCGCTCGGTCGCCGTGGCTACAGTCGGTAATACCGGGCGCCCGTGCCGGCGCACTCACATGCCGATGTGGGCGCAGGTAGGGATCGCAGATGACATGTTCATGGCACCCGTACGGCATGCCACTCGGGATGATCCTTCCAGCGGATCCACAACTCATTCGGTTTTGGGGCATCCATCATTGGCATAAGGAGAACCTCGATCGACGCGCCCGACGCAAGTTCGTCAGCCGTGGTGGCGCCCCTCACGGCGCATTTGATTCGGGAATGGTCAATCTCGACGCTCAGGGCGGTAGCAGTTCCTATGTTGCGTAAGGCGTATGTATTCTTCGACCGTTGCTCGATCCACCATGCGACGTAGAGCGCTGGCTGTGGAGCCAGAGCTTCCTGGATGAGTTCAGCACGCGGAGTGGATCCAGTCAATGCCTGTTGCTCTGCCAACTCCAGGGCTCGTCTTGAGATGACGGTTTGCTCCTCCGCGGCGGCGGCCTGCCGGACGGCGGCCTGAGCGGACGTTTTTGCTGCCGCGGCGGCGGTTTTTGACGATCGCGCGGAGTGCACGGCTACCGACGTGCCGAGTATCGAGACGGCGAATGCGGCCCAAGCGGGCGCATCTCCCCAGTCGATGCCTCTCCAGGAGGCCAGAATCAACACCGCGGAGCTCACCATCACCACAATGCTGGCGGTCGTCCAAGCGATCCGCCAGCGATCAACCCAACCGAGGAATGCGTCCACCTCAACATCATGACGCATTCGGCCTAATCGACATCGGCTCGCGATGCGATTTGATGGCACCGAAAGGGCGACTTGTTGTGTTGCCTCGAATGTGCATACGTGCCAGCCGGAGAGGTGCTGGTTCCGTGACCGAGTCGCGGCAAGGGGGGTCTCTGTGCAGGCCGACGGCGATCACGATCGCGGCGTTCGCTCAAGCCGCGATGAGGACGTGCCCACGGTCACCGACCGTTAGCAGCCTTAGCCCGTTTCAGAGTGGGCACGTCAAGCATCAGGTGGGACGCGAGTATCAAGCGTGTGCCGGGATCGGACAGCGACTGCAGCGGCGACACTGCCGAATTTGGCTTTACTAGATCAAGGCGCCTTCGGCGCAGCCCGCACGCGGTGCCGAGCTCGGCGTGCGAGCGGCGCCAGCGCTCCGCGCCGGCGCCGTAACCCCGCACGGCTCGGAACCCGCGCGCAGGCCACGCGAGCTGGCCTTTAGAAGAGACCGGACAGCCTCTGGCCGCTGATGGTTCCATAGCCTTGAGACCCCGGTCCGCCGAGCTACATACCGCTGCTCCCGCGGACACCGGTCGCTGCGCTCCCTGCCAGCTCCGCATTCAGTTGCGCTCTTTGCCTCCGGCGGGGCCTCCAGCCGGGGGCCTCTGGGTTCCGGGGGGCGCCCCTCCGCACACCCGCCGTCCAGGCAAGCCGATGGGCCGGCGCCGGGGGGCCGCCAAGCGTGGTCGCGGACGTTGCGGTCCGTACTCACGAGGGCAGCCCCCAGCGCCGGCCCATTCCCCGGAGGGTGGACGACGGGTATACGGAGGGGCTGAGTAGAACAGAACGCTCGCGCCTGTGAACCTAAGATGTTTGGGCCCTACGACGGCGAGGCAGGTTCTTCATCCGCCGCCCACTCCGCCTCGAAGTCCTCTTCAGTCATCAAATGACCATCGGCGCCGTACGTGTATTTCCCGACCATGCGACCTCGCCAGAACTCTTTTGGGCCCAAGGGATGCCGCTCCGCCTCAGCGTTCTCGGCGTCGAGTTCTTCCTGCGCATAGCCGTCCCCAACGACGGAAATGACGATCTCGGCGACCGACACGCCGTCCGTCTTGCCGCTGATCCGCCGGACGTAGACCCCGGCTGGGTTGTAACCATGAACGTCGTGGATCTGCAGGTCGCCGACTTGCACTGTGTGCTTTTCGTATGGCAACTCGCCGATCCACTCCGCCGGGTAGGAAACCAGCGTTGTCGGACCCTCCGTGTCCAACGGAGGTGGCACCGCTACGAGTCGAGCTTCGACCCATGCAGCCAGCGCAGGCAAGGGGATCCCCGCGCCAGCTACGGCCCGAACGATCTCGTCTGTCTCTTCGCCGTCCGGGTCATCGCCGAATGGCGGCTCCCAGTCGTAGCCGTTCAGGTTCGCGAAGAAGATCGTTGCGAGAAGCGCAGCTCGTTTGTTCCCGTCCGGAAGCGGATGGTTCTTCGCGAGACGCTCCAGGAGCACCGCTGCCTTCACGGGGAAAAACGGGTACTGCTCGAATTCACCCCACCCAGCGGCGGGCGCGTTTATCGCCGATTCAACCAGCGAGCGGTTGGCCACCTTACGCACCGTGTCCGCGTCGAACTGGGTCGCATGAGCGGCGGCGCGGACGTAGTCGTCCCAGGTGAGGTACTGGACGTCGGACGTCACGAGCTACTCAGCGAGAAAGCCGGTCTAGAGCCGCGCGATTCCGTCCCGCCGCACGACGAAGCAGAGCTTCGGCCGCTTCCGGATCATCGCGTCCAGCCCGCCGAGCCGCTGCCAAGCGGTTGATAAGCGCTTCACGGTGCGCAAGGTCTGAAGTGGCGTGATCGCTGTCGAGCGCTGGAGCTGGCACGGTCGGCTGGACCTGCTCGGGCTTCGGCTCAGGTGCGGAACTTTTGGCCGATTTGCGTGATTTCTGAGCCTTAACCGGCTTTGCCCGATCACTGGTCTTCACAATGAACAGGCCCGAGCTTGCTGCCGTCGTGGAGACGGTCAGGCGACGTGCTTTCGTCGTGCGACGTAGCAACTCCTGCGCACGAGCCATCGCCTCGGCCTGGGTCTTGGCCGAGGCGCTCCTCGCGCCCGGGTTGCCCGACGAATCGCTCATGACTCCATACTCTCACTTCTCCGGCTGATTCCGGTCAGCCGACAGGACCACGTTTGGTGCAGCCGGAGCCTGTCGAAGCAGGGATGTCCGGTAAGGATCCGGTAAGCCTGAGGTTGGCGAGCGTTGTCAAACGACAGCAATCGATGACAACGCTCGCCCTGCTCAGGGGCGTGATCCGTCCGATTCGGGTGATCTTCGGACGGCCCGGCGCGTTAGGGGTTCGAGTCCCCTCGCTTCCACTCTTTAAGGCATCTGACCTGCGGTCGTAGGTCCGCCAAGATCACCCGGACCAAATCGGGACCACATCCCGTCACCGCCGGGCTACCGCGCCCTGTAGCGCTGCCCCGATCACGCCGCGCTGCCGGACCCGCTTCGGCCACCAGTGCACATACGTCTCCAGCGTCATCGTGAGCGTCTTGTGCCGCAGCGCCCGCTGCACCTCCTGCGGCTCCACATGCTGCGAGATGAGCGTCGTGGCAAAGAAGTGCCGCAGCGCATGGAACCCGGCATGCTCAATGTCCGGCCAGCCGGCTGCCGCCCGCCACTTCGACCACTCCCGCGACCAGATCCGATCCGTGATCGGGTTCCCGTGACGCGTAGTGAACAGCAGCCGCACCGTCCGATGCCGGGGCTCACCTGACGTAACGTCGAGCATCTCCAGCTCCACCGGCGGGAAAGCCGCGGTGTGCTTCCGCACCTTCTCCGCGACGACCGCGTCCAGGTCGACCGTCCCCGACGAGCCCGACTTCGGCCCGCTGAGGTAGAAGCCGCCATGCGTCCGAGGCGAGTACCGCAGTTGCTGAACAACGTGGAGCTCCTCCCACCGCGAAGTCGAAGCACCGCTCGCCCTCCTCCACGCCGATTGCCTCCGACGGTCGTAGGCCCGCGCCGGCCCCCAGCCACACCGCCGCCTCCCACCGTGGCGGGACGACGTCGAGCAGCCTCACGACCTGGTCCTCAGTCGGAATCCACTTCGGCGCCCGAGATACACCGTTGAGCACCTTCGACAGGCGCACGCCCGCGCACGGGTTGTCCGGCATGACCTTGTCGGCGATGGCGGCTGCGCAGATGGCGTCGAGCAACTCGAAGTACAGCTTGATCGACGACTTCGCCTTGCCCTCCCCGAGTTGCCGAGCGAGCCACTCCAGCACCTCGGTCAGCGTGATCGACCGCATCGGCGAGTTGCCGAACGCCGGGACGAGGTGCACCCGAAGGTTCGACTCCACCCGCTCCCTCGTCTCCACCGCCCACCCGGTCTCTCGCGACAGGCGCCACCGCGTGGAGTACTCCTTGAACGCGATGTTCCGTGCTGGCTGGTCCACCTGCGTCTCAGGGGCGAGCCGAGCCCGCGCCTGCACGTCGAACGCCTCAGCATCGTCCTTACGTGCGAAGTTCCGCGCTCGCGGCTCACCGTTCGCGTCCACGTAACGAACCCGCCAGCGCATGGCAGACCTGTACCCTGCGGGGCCGACCGATCAGGACATCTGGGCTCGTGCTGGTGGTGACGTTTCGCGCCTCAAACTGAGCGGGACAGGCCGCGCTAACTGGTTCGCGGCGCTCCGCGCCCTTCGGCTGGGCGGCGGCGGGCACAACATCAATGCCCGATCACTCCTCGATTCGGCAATCAGCGACTTCCCCCACCACCCCGAACTCACTGCCTTGAAGGCATTAGCGTGACTGCCGCAGTATGCCCTACGAAGCGGCACTCGTTCAGCTCGCTTAACGCTTGATACGCAATGCCGATGTACGCCTCGGTTATTAATGCTCCGTGTCGTGGCGGCGCAGATCTCACGGAGGCGTTGCCGAATTTTCCTGTACTGGATCAAGGCGCCTACGGCGCAGCCCGCACGCGGTCAGCCGACTCGACGTGCGGGCGGCGCCCGCGCTCCGCGCCGGCGCCGGAAACCCGCCGGCCGGAAGCCCACGCACAGGCCGCGCCGAGCGGTCTTGGATAAGCCCGATCAGCTTGCGACCGTCGATGGTTCCGCAGTTTTGGACCTCGGTCCGTCGTGGCGCTGACCGCATGCTCCCGCGGACACCGGTCGCTTCGCTCCCTGCCAGGCCCGTGTGTAGTTCCGCTCTTGCCTCCGGCGGGGCCTCCAGCCGGGGGCCTCAGGGTTCCGGTGGGCGCCCCGCCGCACACCCGACGTCCAGGCAAGCCAAAGGGCCGGCGCCGGGGGCCGCCAAGCGTCCGCGCGGACGTCGCGGTCCGCACTCACGAGGGCAGCCCCCGACGCCGGCCCTTTACCCGAAGGGTGGACGACGGGTATACGGCGGGGCGCGGTACAACCCCAGGGCTTGCTAGGAGCTGGCTTGCTCTTGCTCGAACTCGGCCTTACGGCGAGCCAGATAGGTTGGCCAGTCAGCGCGTGCGACGACGACGTCGTCTATCGACAGCTTGATCACCGCGCAGAACCCGACGGAGCATGCCCGGGGCATTGAGGCGTCGATCAACGAGATGCCCTGGATCTCGTCGCCGTCGTTGAACGTGCACAGCACCGGGTGGAACGAGCAGTCCTCGTAGATGTCGCCAGGCCGAATTTCGCCAGGCTGGTCCTTCGTCACGGTGATCATTGTGACCGCGTGTCAGGTGAACCTAGCGCTGTATTGCGACGTTCCGCGCCGGCTTGTCCTTGTGGTACTGGGACGGCGATGACTCGATCATCGATGATGCCTCCAAGATCGTTGGGACCAAATTGGGACCAAATGAGGGTGGAAAACAGTGTCAAGCGTCCGCAAGCGTTGGCAACGTTTGCGCTGCTCAAGCGCCAGATCTGTCCGATACGGGTGATCTCCAAGAGGCGTTGATGGTTAGGGGTTCGAGTCCCTCGCTTCCACCAATAGTGGCGTCTGACCTGCGGTTCCGGGTCCGCCATGATCGCCCGGTAAGCCGGGTAAATCTCAGCGCTGATTTTGCGATCGCTGCGCCGCAGTGAGCGCCCGGCTGATGATGTCGCGTGTCTTGATCCGCTCCGGCCACCAGCCGACGTAGGTCTCCATCGTGAGGCTCAGCGACTTGTGTCGTAGCGCCCGCTGTACCTCCTGCGGCTCCCTCATGATCAGCGCGGTGGCGAAGTGCCGTAGCGCGTGGAGCCCCGCGTGTTCCGTGTTCGGTCAGCCTGCCGCCCGCAACTTCGCCCACTCCCGCGACTAAGGCGGTGGTGAACTGCGTAAAGCTAGTCCGCGTCGAGCCACCGATCGGGCAGGACGAGGTACGCGATGAAGTTCAGTCCGTAGAAGAGCGCCATAACCCCGAGTCCGCCGATCACGAACCAGATGACCGCTGTCCGGATCACCTCAACCGGGCTGGGGGCGCGTGATCGGTCTTTCCTGTCGGCCATCCATGCATCGTGCCGCATGACCGTCGGGCGCTGCAGCCCCTGACGGGAAGCCCTGTGCGTTGTTGGGTCTCGGACGATGTCGAGCTTCGTGCCGGGGGCCAGGTCTACCAGCCAATCCGGTAAAGAGAGTCTGGGCGAGCGCTGTCAAACGACCAAAATCACTGACAACGCTCGCCCAGCTCACGGGCTAGGGTTCGAGTCCCCTCGACTCCGCCAACGGCATGTGACCTGGGGAAATGAGAATCCGTTTGGGCGGTGATCGTATCCAGTCACCACGGCGGTCCCGGCACGCTGGCGCGATGTGCCGTGGCCGGGACGCCGTGGCGGCCGTCACTCGCTGAGTCCGGCCACGACCGGCCAGACCTCGCCTACGTTGATGCCCTTGGTTGAGCATGCCTTTCCGGACCATGGCACGAACACTGAGACCGTCTCGTCGGGCGGGTACACGCGGAACCCGGCGACGTCCACCGTGTGGCACTCGGGCTCGAACTGCTCCGGTTGTCCCTGCCGTACCGTCGCGTGCGCGACTCCGCGTGGTGCCAGTACGACCTGGGTTGGCTTGACGAACGTCGAGCGCTTCAGGGGGTCGTTGATCTGCTGTCCGGAGGGTCCGGTCACTGTGGACACTCCCGGGTAGCCGTGCAGGGTGCAGGTCCGGCTGGAGACGTTGGTGAACACCAGCCACATGTACAGGCTTCCGGCCGCCCCGCCGCCGGGCGCGCCCTGACCGGTCACCTTCAGGTCCCCGGTCCGGCACCGTGATGACTGCGACGACTGCGATGTGCTCGTCGTGGGCGAGGACGGGAAGGTGCCGCTGGACCCCGTGACCGCCGGCTCCGGTGAGTGCGAGAACGGGGGTGGTTCGGGCGACGGCGGAGCGGGGGGCGACGGTGACGCCGAGGCGCCAGGCGGGAGCACGGGGCCGGGTCCGGTGGCGATCCGGTACCCGACGCCCGTGACGCCGGTGAGCGTCACTGCCACAGCGGCGGCGACGGCGGTCACTCGCACCGTGCGCCGGCGGCGGGCGGAGCGGGTGACCCGCTCGTAGACCCCGGGCGCGGGGTTCAGCGGCTCGACCCGGTGCCGGTCCAGCCAACCCTCGAACTGGTCGTCGAAGTGGTCGTCGGGATCAATCATCGGTGCCACCCAGTTCCGCTCGGATGCGCGCCTTCGCGTGGAACAGATCCGATTTCACCGTGCCCTCCGGGCGTCCGACGATCGCCGAGACCTCCCGGACCGAGAAGCCGGCGAGATAGTGCAGCAGCAGCGCGGTGCGCTGGTGCTCCGGCAGCGGCTCGAGCATCGCGCGCAGGTCGCCGCCCCGGTCGGGCCGCCCGTCCGGGCCGTCGCGCTGGTCGGTGGCGGCGAGGCTGAGCGCGCGGCGCTAACGCCTCCGCGGCTATGTCATGCGCGGTCTCGTCGTCGTTGACCTGCCGGCGCACCCAGCCGGCGAGGCGGGCGTAGTTTGCCGTGAAGAAGTCGCGTCGCGCGTCTTCCAGCATCGCCGCCCGGCCCGCCTCTCGCAGCGCCCCCGTCACCGTCACGAGGGTATGACGCCAGGACGTCGCTCTGGTTGAGCCGGCAAGCAAGATCTTCTATCCAAGAATCACACCGGGCACACGATCGTTAAGCGCACGGCACACTGGGTACCACGTCTGCATTTGAATGTCGGGAGGTCAAGCCATGACGATGCAGACGGTCCGGGACGTGATGACCACGGACGTGGTCTACCTGCCCAGCGAGACCACGCTGGCCGAGGCCGCGCGGACCATGCGCGAGCAGGATATCGGCGACGTGGTGGTGGCGGATGGGCCCGAGCTCACCGGGCTGGTCACCGATCGTGACATCGTCGTGCGGGCGGTGGCGGAGCGCTGCGACCCCGCGGCCACGACGATCGGTGAGATCCTGAGCAAGCACCTTGTGATGGTCCGGCCCGAGGACTCGATCCAGTCGGTCGCACTGCTCATGCGAGACCAGGCCGTACGCCGGGTCCTGGTCTGCGATGACGCCAACGGCCTGGTCGGCATCGTGTCGGTCGGTGACCTGGCCGAGGAGATCGACCCGGACTCGGTGCTGGGCGGGATCAGCAGGGCCGAGCCGAACAAGTAGATCAGCGGCAAGCGCGCCCTCGGCGCCGGCCTCAGGGGTCGGTGTCGAGGCGCGCGTGCAGGTGCATGTCGTGCCAGCCGTCCGGGTGCATGCATCCGCCGCGCTGGACGCCCTCGGGTGCGTAGCCGGCCAGCGTGGCCACCCGGCACGAGTTGGGGTTGGAGACCGAGTGGCGCAGCTCGATGCGGTGCAGGCCCAGCGAGCCGAACGACCAGGCGGTGAGCGCGGCCAGGGCGCGCGGCGCGATGCGGAGGCCGCGGCGGGAGGGCAGCACCCAGTACGACACCTCGGCGAGGCCGGCTGGAAGGTCGAGGGTGCGCAGGCTGACCTGGCCGACCACCTCTTCGCCGTCGGTCACGGCCCAGCCGGCGCCCGACTCGGCGCGCCAGCGCGAGGGCCACGCCGACAGCCAGGCCGCGGCCTCGTCGTCGTTCATCGTGCGACAGTGCCACTGCTGGATGGCCGGGTCCGCGTAGGCGGCGACCACGGCCGGGCGGTCCTCGGCGCGCCACGGGCGCAGGGTCAGGCCGTCGGCGGGAAGCGCCGGCTGCGGCATCGTGGCGAGTGTTCCGGGAGGTACGACATCCTCGGCGAGCAACGGCACAGCGGTACGTTAGCAGTGTGGAGATGCCCGACAAGCTGACCGCGATCGTCGACGAGTTCGCCTCCGCGCCGCGGGACGTGGTCCTGGAGATGCTGCTGGAGTATGCGGACGCGGTCCGCCCGCTGCCGCCCGAGCTCGAGGGTCACGCCGGCATGGAGCAGGTGCCGGAGTGCCAGACGCCGTTCTTCCTGAAGGCGGACGTCACCCCGAAGGGGGCCGTGGAGCTGCACTTCGACTGCCCGCCCGAGGCCCCGACCACCCGCGCGTTCGCCGGGATTCTGGCCGAGGGGCTCGAGGGTGCGAGCGTCGACGAGGTGCTCGCCGTGCCCAACGACCTCTACCAGCGCATGGGACTGGCCAACGCGATCAGCCCGCTGCGGGTGCGCGGCGGCACGGCGATCCTGCAGCGGCTCAAGAACCAGGTGTCATTGCGCCAGGCCGTCCACGACGGTGGCGCCCGGTAGCGACGCGAGCAGCGCGCCGGGCAGGACGATCTTGCTGGCCCGCAGCCCGCTGCCGATGACCGCGTCCGCGACGGCGGGCACCCGCGCGTCGACGAACACGGGCCAGTCCTCGGGCAGGCCTATCGGCGTGATTCCGCCGTACTGCATCCCGGAAATGCCGACGGCCTCGTCCATCGGCGCGAAGCTCGCCTTGCGCACCCCCAGCAGCCGGCGCACCGCGCCGTTCACGTCAGCGCGCGTGGTCGCGAGGACCACGCACGCGGCGTAGATGCCGGCGGGCTTGCCCAGGACGATCACGCAGTTCGCGGACTGTTCGAGCTTCACGTCGTACGCCGCACAGAACGCCGCGGTGTCGGCGAGCTCGGGGTCGATCGGCGCGACCCGCACGGCCGCCGCGTCAGACAGGCGCGGCAGGGCGTCGCGCACCGGCGGGGCGAGCAGCGAGGGTGTGGTCAGCGCGGGGGAGAGATCGAGGCGCAACGTCAGCGCCCGTCGTCCAGCGCGAGCGCCTTCATGAAGATCTCACCTATCTTCGAGGGGTCGGACGCGACGAAGACCGCACCGCCCGTGGCGTCGACGATCCTCTGCATCTCGGCCTCGTTCACCCCGGTGCCGACGCCGATGATGATGATCTGTACGGGCTGGTCCGCGCGCTCCGCCTTCTGCAGCGAAGATATCAGCGCGTCCAGCGAGAGCCCGCCCGGGTTGTTGTTGAGGCCGCCGGTCACGACCACGACCGAGTTGCCCCGGCCGGGGTCCCAGCCCTGCTGCACGGTCAGGTAGGCGGCGAGGATCGTGTCGTACAGCCCGCTGCCGCCCTTCGGGTTGGGCTTGAGGCCGCCGATCGCGCCGCGTAACTGGTCGCGCTGCGAGGTCAGCGGGCCGATCGGCACGAGCTCCTGATGGTCATGGCCGCCGGGCATGTTGGTGGAGAAGCACCAGAGCCCGACGGCCCACGTATCGGGGAACAGGTCCAGGCCGCCCTGGGCGGCCTGGACGGCGACCTGCTCCTTGGTCGGCCCGCCGGCGCCGGACACCGGCGACTTCATGGTCGCCGAGACGTCGATGACGGCGAGCATGCGCGACGGCTGCGTGATCTCGACCCACATCTGCAGGGCCTTCGAGACCACCGCGGGCTCGGGTACCGGGGTGACCTGCCCGCCGACCGGCGCACTCGGGCTGAGCGTCATGCCCGTGCCGACCGTGCCGTCGTTGGCGCGCAGCTGGTGCTGGGCCAGCAGGTTGCGGAACGAGGCGCCCGTGAGCGCCTTGCGTAACTGCTCGGCCGCGGCGGCCCGGTTGGGCGACAGGCGGGGCATCGCGGTGTACGGGAAGTCCAGCGCGATGGGGGCCGGGTCGGGATACACGGCGATCAGCGGCACCGCCGGGCTGGCCGCGTTGTAGGTGTGCAGCGCCTGCTCCGACAGCGGCGCGAGCGTCACCGCCGTGGCGAGCGTCTTCGGGTCGGAGTCGCGGGGGAAGCGCGCGACCAGGCCGGACTGCTGCTCCGACTTGCCGGACATGAGCGACTTCACCGCTCCGACGGTCAGCGAGTCGCCCTCCGGCCCGAACTGGTCGCGCACCGAGGCCATGGCCACCAGGGTCGATATGCCGACCGAGTCGCGGTTGGGGTCGACGATGCCGGGGTTGATCCGGGTGTCGCCGACGATCTGTTCGAGCACCTGCTTCCAGGTCACCCGGTTCTCCAGCCAGCCCAGCGACTTCGCGGTCGGCTCCGGTGCGGCCAGCACGATCGGGCTGCGGGCCAGCGACGGGGCGGCCAGCGGCACGAGGTCCTCGCGGGCGGAGCGCATCCGTTGCAGCCACATGGAGGAGTCGGGGATCCAGATATGCGGTACCTGCGTCTTGCCGTCGGCCTGGCCGAGCCCGGGCACGGTGGCTCCGCCCTCGCCAGCGACCGCGGCTGCGGCCTCGGCGGAGGCGACGGCCGTCACGTCGACCGCGACGCACTCGTTTTCGACGCGCGGCCCGGTCTTCACCCAGCTGGCCGTGGCGTCCTTGATGACCGGCGCGATCTCCGGGCTCGCGGCAACGGACAGGCGCACCGTCCCCGTGCAGCCCGACGTCGACATGATCCGATATCCGCCGTAGACGGCACCGATGGCGACGAGGGGAAGGATCATGCCGGCCGCGAGGGCGGTGAACCCGTTGTTCCTCAGGTCCGTCGCCCGATGCCGTCCTCTCACGGTCTCCAATATTCCCTAGACAAGCGATTCGTGGGTCACGCGTTCGGCCAATCGTCGCGCGGGTTCGCGCGCCGCGAGTGCACTCCGCATTTCCTTGATCACTTTGGGTTGGAAACCGTGTGGGTTTGCTTTAGAGACCCTGAGCAAGGGCGGTGACCAATTCCCGTCGCCGCTCGTCGCCGCCGTCCGGTCGCCATGTGCACCCGATGTTCAGCGCCACGACCCGGCCCGTTGCCACCAGGCCCGCGACCGCTTTCACGACCGCCGCCGCGGACGGGCCGCCGCCGACGGGGAACAGCAACCCTCGAACGTCGGCCGGATCCACGATGTCCAGGTCGACGTGGACCAGCAACGGTCCGTCGGGCGTCCGGACGTTTTCGATGTCGTACCGCTGGATCCGCGCACCCGCGAGATACTCGGCCTCGGCGGGGTCGAGATCCCGGGCGTCCACGAGCACCGCCCGCTCCTCGGGCACGGGTCGCAGGCCGAGCCGTGCGGCGATGAGCTCCGGTCGATATCCGACGAGAATCCGCAGCGGCATGCCGCCGATGTACCCGGAGGTCGTCGTCTCCAGCGTCTGCACGTCGCCGTGCGCGTCGAGCCAGACCACGCCCGGCTCCACGCCGGCGCGCTGCAGGCCGGCCATCGTCCCGAGCGAGGTGGTGCAGTCACCGGACACGACCACGGGCCGCCCGCCCGCCGTGACCTCGGCGGCCACCCGGTCCGCCACGCGGTCGTACAGCGTGGCGAGCCGCGCCCAGACGTCGCCTTCGGGCAGTTCGGCGGTCACCACGGTGTCGGGTGGCTCCGGCAGATCGACCTCGAGACCGTGCAGACGTTCATCCAGGTGGTAGGGCGCGAGGATCATTTCGAGACCTTACCAACCCTCGTGATAGTGACTTCAGTCATTCGGTGCGTAACCCGCCGTGCGCGAAGTGCGCGCCGACCGAGAACTGCCGGGCAGTGTGGTCTCGGCCAAACTTGCTTTCGCCGGTCCAGGGGCACTGACAGGATGCGAAACGGGGACGACCGGGACGGACGGACGGGGAGGAATAGACGTGGCGCGATGGGCGAGTTTTGTGGCGGTCGGCGACAGCTTCACGGAGGGGCTTGACGATCCGCGGCCGGACGGGCCGGGGTATCGCGGCTGGGCCGACCTCGTCGCCGGGGTGCTGGCCGAGAACGTTGCCGAGTTTCGGTACGCCAATCTTGCCGTGCGCGGCCGGCTGTTCGACAACATCGCCGCCGAGCAGGTGCCGCTCGCGGTCGCCATGAAGCCGGACCTGATCTCGTTCGCCGGTGGGGGCAACGATGCGCTACGGCGGTCGTTCGAGCCGGACAAGCTCATCGCGCGGTTCGACAGGACGATCGAGAAGCTGCGCGCGACCGGGGCCGACGTGGTGCTGTTCCGCTTTGCCGATCTCACGGGCAGGATGCCGGGCGGCAAGATGCTCCGTCCGCGGGTCGACCTGTTCAACACGGCGATCGAGTCGGTCGGGGCGAAGCACGGCGCGCACGTGGTGAGCCTGTGGGACGACCCCGAGTTCGCCAACCCGCGGCTGTGGGGCATCGACCGGCTGCACCTGTCAGCCGCCGGTCACCGGCGGGTGGCGGCGCACGTGCTGACGAAGCTGGGGGTGACGTGCGACCCGGGTTGGCTGGCCGCGCCGCTGCCGCCCGAGGAACTGTCCTGGATGTCGCGCAAGGCGGCCGACGCGAGGTGGGCCACCCAGCACCTGGCGCCGTGGGTGAAGCGGCGGCTGACCGGCCGCTCGTCGGGCGACATGGTGACCGCGAAACGGCCCGAGTTGGCTCCGCTCAACGAGGGCTGAAACGAGCCAAGCTCGGCAGGGTGATTCGCCCGGAAGGGGCGGTGGTGGGCCGGGCGCAAGAAGGGCTGAAGCCGCCCGGTGGAGCGCTAGGGTCGGAATCATGCCTGTTGCTTCCGATCCAGCGCCCGAGCTGGGCGCGTATGCGAACCCGGGCCGGCTGGTCACCACCGCGTGGCTCGCCGAGCATCTCGACGACCCGGGGCTGGTCGTCGTCGAGTCGGACGAGGATGTGCTGCTCTACGGCACCGGACACATCCCCGGGGCGGTCAAGGTCGACTGGCACACCGAGCTCAACGACCAGATCACCCGCGACTACGTCGACCCCGAGGGGTTTGCCGCCCTCTGCGGTGCCAAGGGCATCGGCGCCGACGACACGATCGTGTTCTACGGCGACAACTTCAACTGGTGGGCCACCTACGCGTTGTGGGTGTTCTCCCTGTTCGGCCACCGCGACCTGCGCATCCTCGACGGTGGTCGGGCCAAGTGGATCGCGGAGGGGCGTCCGGTCACGAGGGAGGTCCCGGCCCGCGAGGCCACGAAATATCCGGTCGTACCGCGCAACGACGACCAGATCCGGGCGTTCCGCGAGGACGTCATGGAGCACATCAAGGCCGGCCGTCCGCTGGTGGACGTGCGGTCGCCGGGTGAATACACGGGCGAACTGCTCCACATGCCGGACTACCCCCAGGAGGGTGCGCTGCGCGGCGGGCACATCCCGGGCGCGGTCAGCAAGCCGTGGAAGCAGGCCGCCCGCGACGATGGGACCTTCAAGCCGGCCGACCAGCTGCGCCAGATCTACGCCGACGAGCTCGGCCTGCGCAAGGACGACGACGTCGTGGCGTACTGCCGCATCGGTGAGCGCTCGTCCCACACCTGGTTCGTGCTGACCCACCTGCTGGGCTACGACCAGGTGCGCAACTACGACGGCTCGTGGACGGAGTGGGGCAACCTGGTCCGCGTGCCCGTGGTCAAGGGCTCCGAGCCGAAGTGAAGCCGAGCCCGCAGCCGGGGTGAAAAGCACCGGGGCCGCGCTGGACGCGCGGCCCCGGTGACTCACTCGTCCTCGGGAGGCAGCGAGACCAGGTAGTCGACGACCTCCGAGTATCGGGCGCTCGCCATGGCCACGGTGAGGTCGGCGGCGCCGTAGTAGAGGCGCAGCTCGTCGCGGGACTCGTCGTGGACGAGGCCGGTCGGGAAGATCACGTTAGGCACGTCGCCGGTCCGCTCGTAGTCGGCCTCGGGGCCGAGCACCCAGCTCGGGGTACGCCGGATGACCTTGGTCGGGTCGTCGAGGTCCAGCATGACCAGCCCGACGCGGTATATGGACGTTGCGACCATCGCCTTGACGCCGTGGTAGACGGCGAGCCAGCCGTGGGGGGTCTCGATCGGGGGCGGGCCCATCCCGATCCGGGTGGCGTCCCACCAGGGGCCGGAGCGCGACTGCATGACCGGCTCGGGGGTGGTCCAGGAGCGTAGGTCGGTCGACTTGGACAGCCACACGTCGGCGCGGGCGGACAGCACCGACACCGGCCGGTGGAAGAGCACGTAGCTGCCGTCGATCCTGCGCGGCAGCAGCGATGCGTTCTTGTCCTCGGGCGGCATCACGATGCCCAGGGGCTCCACGGACAGGAAGTCCTCGGTCCTCGCGAGCGCGACGCACGGGCCACCGGGCCCGTACGCCGTGTACGCGATCACGTAGCCGCCCAGCTCCTCGACGTAGGTGATCCGGGGATCCTCCACGCCCCAGCAGCTGTGCGCGTCGGTCGGGTCGTCGGCGATGAGCGGCTTGCCCTCGACGACCCAGTTGGTCCGCCCGTCCTTGCTGCGGGCGACGGTGAGGTGCGAGATGCCACGGCGATCCTCGATCCGGCAGAGCAGGACGGTGTCGCCGTTGTGCATGCAGGCGCCGGGGTTGAAGACGCTGTTGATCGGATAGGGCCAGTCCCCGGCGCCGAGTAGGGGATTGGCGGCTTCCCGGTGGAACAGCTCCGCGTCAAAGTGCATCGGAATGGTCCTCCGTGGTGCGCAGACGGGGCGGTTTGGCGGTCGCGCTGAACCCCGCCGACGCCCGGCCCACCACGCGTCCCTTGTTCGTGGGTTTGGACAATGTGGCGACCGGCAGGGCGGTCGGAACCGGCGTCGTGGCCGCCACGGGGTGCGGCAACGCGGCCAAACCGGCCCTGAGGAGGCTCAGGAGCGCTTGGTAATAGGCTAGCGTGGACTCGGCTCCCTGGTTCCCATTTGGCTCAGTAGCAGACAAACCGTCATGGCAGGCGCCGGTGGCGTCCACGTAGAGCCGGGCCCCGACGCGGTTGCGCCCCAGGAACCACGTGAAGCCCCAGCCCGCCAGCCGTGCCAGGTGCGGCTCGGCCGCGTGCTGCCACGCGTCGACGAGCGCCTCGGTGATCGCCGCGGCGTCGATCGGCTGCTCGTCGCCGTCGTTGGCCAGCCACAGCGCCGGCGGCTCGCCGCGGCGGTGCCAGTGGTTGCCGACGCAGCGCAGGGTGCCGTCGGCGAGGCCCACGTGCTGCACGTACCAGTCGAGCGCGGCGATGGCCCGGGCGGCCGCGGCGTCGTCCTCCAGCAGCGCCGCGCCGAGCAGCATGGCCTGCGGCAGGCGTGCGTTGTCGTAGGTGAGCTGGGGCTCGAACCAGCGCCAGGCCGGGTCGACCGCCGACGTCTCGACGAGCGCCTCGTCGAGCCGCGCCAGCAGCGGCGCCGCCTGTTCGACGCGGCCGGCGCGGGCGAGGCCGATCAGTGCGTACGCGGCCGACCGCAGGCCGAGCCCGGGCAGCGCCTCGGTGCGCGGGCCCAGCTCGTCCAGCAGCGCCGACGCCGGCCTTCTGATGTCATCCGGTACGGCGGGAGTGCCCACCAGCACGCCCAGCGCCCAGACCGTCCGCCCGACGTGGTCGCCCATGTGCGGCCAGTCCTGCCAGGTGCCGCCGTAGCTGAGCACGTTGTGCATCGCGCCGGACGGGTCGTAGGCGGCGGTGAGGAACCGGATCGACTGCCGCAGCCACCGGGTGGCCAGCGCCGTCTGCCGCGCGTCGGTGCCGACCGCGAGCAGGTCCGCCGCCACGATCGCGAGCCGCGCGACGTCGTCGACGCAGTACCCCGAGGAGGAGTCCGGGTTGGGGCCGCGGGAGAACTGGATGATGCCGATCTCGTCGGTGAGCCGGTCGAGGTGGTCGAGGTTGAGCACCGGCGCGGCGGCCGTCGCGTGGCCGGGGCGGGACGAGGCGGCCTCGGCCTGGCGTACGACGTCGATGAACAGGTCCGCTTCGCGGGCCGCGACGGCGGGCCAGGGCAGCCAGGACGCGCACGCCTCGGCGACGGCCTTGGCCGCGGCCAGCGCGCGCGGGTCGTCGAGCAGGTCGATGATCTCCGCGGCGAGCGCGCCGCCGTCGCCGATCGGCACCACCCGGCCGGCGCCGCCGGCGAGCATGTCCTCGGCGTAGCTGTACGCGGTCGACACGGCCGGCAGCCCGGCGCCGAGGGCGAAGGTGAGCGCGCCCGAGCAGATCTGCTCCGGCTGGCGGTACGGCGTGACGAAGAGCGTGCTGGCGTGCAAAATCGCCGACAGCTCATCGAGGCCCAGGAAAGCGTCGACGAAGTGGACATTGCCGGCCAGGCCCAGCTGCTGGACCTGCTTCTGCAGACCCTCCCGGTAGGCCTCGCCCTCCTGCCGCTTGATCTCGGGATGGGTGGTGCCGGCCACGATGTACTGCACGTCCGGGTGCTTCTTGACCACCTCGGCCAGCGCGTCGATCGCGATGTCGATGCCCTTGCCCTTGCCCAGCAGCCCGAACGTGGTCAGCGTCGGCTTGCCCCATACCGTGTCGAGCAGGTCGCGCAGCCCGGGCCGCAGCGTCGAGGTCTCCGGTGGGCGGCGCATCGCCTCGGGCGCCCCGTGCGGCACGACGACGAGCTGGTGCCCGGCGGCGACGCCGGTGCGGATGGCGACCCGGCGGGCCGTTTCGGTGAATACCGTCACCCGGGCCGCACGAGCGCACAGCGCCCGCAGCGTGGCGGCCTGTTCCGGCGAGGGCTGGGGCAGCACGGTGTGCAGGGTCAGCAGATACGGGATCCCGCAGGCGTTGAGCGCCCGGGTCAGCTCCAGCAGGTGCGAGCCGGCCGGCCCGCCGAAGATCCCGTACTCGTGCTGGATCAGCACGACCTGGACGCCGGCCTCGCGCAGGACGCGGGCCGCCGCGGAGTAGTCCTCGATGCGGTCCTGGTTGATGGTGGCGACGACCTCGTCGCCGTAGGTGAGCCCGTCACGGTCGATGGCCACGACGACTGTTTCCAGATCGTCGGTGGCGACTCCCAGTGCCTCGCGCAGGTCCGCGGTGTACGTCGCAAGACCGCAATGGCGTGGCAGATAGGTCGACACGATACCGAGTCGATAGGTCGCGGCTGGGTGTGACATGGACACATTGTTACCCCCGACGGCGCCGAAAAACCTTCATACGGCCGGATGAGGGGTGGGTTGGATCATGTGCACCCGCAGCTCATACAGGATATCACCCGCCCATTGACCCAGGTGCTCGTCAATATGGGACATTCGCCTGCGCGATCGGCCAATGGTCACGTACTGTGATCGTGGACTCTGGGACCATTTGGGTAGCGGTTTGCCGGCGTCGATCCATTCGGGCGAAATTCGGCCTCTCCCATCCAGTCCGCCCCGCCCGGCCACTACTGACTCCCGATCTTCCGGCCGAACGGCTGCTCCGGGCCACGGGGCAGGAAATGTCAGACCCACGCGGTAGCGTGCCCGCGTGGATCGGACGTTCCAAGTGGATCTGCGCGGCGTCGTCGACCTGCTCAGCCACCACCTCTACGCGAGCCCCCGGGTGTATGTCCGGGAGCTGCTGCAGAATGCCGTCGACGCGATCACCGCGCGCCGGTCGGCCGGCCCGGATTCGGGCGGTCCCGGGCCGCTCCCCGTGATCCGTATCGAGCCGCCGGACGTCACCGGCGACGGCACCCTGCGGATCATCGACACCGGCATCGGGCTCACCGAGGAGCAGGTGCACCAGTTCCTGGCCACCATCGGGCGCAGCTCCAAGCGTGACGACCTCGGCTTCGCCCGGCACGACTTCCTCGGCCAGTTCGGCATCGGGCTGCTCTCCTGCTTCCTGGTCGCCGACGAGATCCGGGTGCTGACCCGCGCGGAGGGCGCCCCGGCGGTGCTGTGGCGCGGGTTCGCCGACGGCCGCTACAGCGTCGAGACCGAGGACCTGCGGCGGGCCGAGATCGGCACCACGGTCACGCTGGTGCCGCGCCGCGACGCCGAGGACTGGCTGCGGCGGCGGACCGTGGCCGAGCTCGCCTCGCTCTACGGGTCGCTGCTGCCGGTCCGGGTGGAGGTCGCCGGCGTGCCGGTCAGCGGCGAGGGGCCGCCGTGGCAGGCGGGCGGGTCGGGGCGGCGGGAGCGGCTCCAGGAGTACTGCCGGGAGGTCTTCGGGTTCGTCCCCTTCGACGTGATCGACCTGTCGGTGCCGGCGGCCGGGCTGACCGGGGTCGCGTTCGTGCTGCCGACGCCCGCCAACCCGGCGGCGCGGGCCGGTCATCGGGTGTATCTCAAGCGGATGCTGCTCGCCGAGGGCGCCGAGGGGCTGCTGCCGCCGTGGGCCTTCTTCGCCCGCTGCGTGATCGACGTCGGCGAGCTGCGCCCGACCGCCAGCCGCGAGGCGCTGTATGAGGACTCGCTGCTGGAGGCCACCCGCGAGGCGCTGGGCGACCAGCTGCGGGGCTGGCTGATGAGCCTCGCCGGGCGCAACCCGCGCCGGCTCGGCGAGTTCCTCGACGTGCACCACCTCGGCGTCAAGGCGCTCGCGCTGCACGACGACGAGATGCTGCGGCTGGTCGAGCGCTGGTGGCCGATGGAGACCAACACCGGCCGGATGACGCTGGCCGACTTCCGCGCGCAGCACGGCCTGGTGCGCTATTCGGCTCAGCTCGACGAGTTCCGCCAGATCGGCGCCGTCGCCGCGGCGCAGGGGATGGCGCTGGTCAACGCCGGCTACATCTACGACACCGAGATCATCGAGCGGCTGCCGCAGGTCGAGCCGGGCGCGCTCATCGAGCGGGTCGAGCCGGGCGACCTCAGCACCGCCTTCGACGCCCTAGAGCCGGAGGTGGAGCTGGCCAAGCGGCCGTTCCTGCAGCTGGCACAGCGGGCGCTGGATCGGCTCGGCTGCGAGGTCGTGCTGCGCTCCTACGACCCGGCCGGGGTCCCGGCGATGTATCTCACCAGCCGCGCCGCCTCGTTCGCCGCCGAGCTGCGGGCGACCCGCGAGCGGGTCGACGACGTGTGGGCCGACGTCCTCGACGCGCTGGCCCGCACCGACGAGCAGGACCGCTCCCAGCTCGTGCTCAACTACCGCAACCCGCTCGTGCGGCGGGTCACCGAGATCGCCGATGCCGACCTGGTCCGCCTGGCGGTCGAGGGGCTCTACGGCCAGGCCCTGCTGCTCGGCCACCATCCGCTGCGGCCGGCCGACGCCGCGCTGCTCAACGGCTCGTTCCTGGGCCTGCTCAACAAGGCGGTCGGACATGAAGAGTGAAGAAGAGCTGTGGTCGCTGCTCCGCGAGGCCTACCACATGCCCTACGGCGGCGCCCAGATCGCGCTCGTCGAGCAGGTCATGCAGCACGCCGACGCGGGCGGGCACGACGAGCTGCGCCTCGCCTCGCGGCTGTTCGCGACGACCGCCTACGTGCACGGCGGCGAGCCGGCCAAGTCGTTCGTCACCTTCTCGTGGTGCCGGGCCGAGTATGACGCGCACCCCGAGCGCTTCGACCGCGAAGACGAGCACACGCTGCTGTGGCACTTCAAATACATGATCAACGGGCTGCTGAAGTTCCCGGCCGTGCCGCTGGCGCGCACCTACGACGTCCTCGACGACATGGAGCGCCGCTTCCGGGCCGGCGGGCACAGCCTGCACGCGGTCTACGCATACCGATATCAGGTCGCCGAGCACCTGGGTGACCCGGCGGCGGAGGACTGGTATGCCAAGTGGAACGCCGCATCCCGCGACCAGAACTCCGACTGCGCCGGCTGCGACCCGGGGCAGAAGGTCGACCACCTGGTCGGCCTGGGCCGCGACGAGGAGGCGGTCGAGATGGCCCAGGCGGTCCTCGCCGGGCGGCTGACCTGCGTCGAGCAGCCACAGTCGATCCTGACCTCGCTGATGGTGCCGTATGCGCGCACCGGGCGGCTGAGCGAGGCCGCGGACGCGCACCGTCAGGCGTATCGGCGGCTGCGCGGCAACCTCGCGGACATGCAGAGCATCGGTGAGCACATCGCGTTCTGTGCGCGGACCGGCAACGAGACCCGCGGCCTCGAGCTCGTCCAGCGGCACCTGCCGTGGCTCGAGCGCTCGCCCAGCCCGCATGCCGACATGTGGTTCTCGGCCAACGCCGCGCTGCTGCTGGGCCGGCTCGATCCGGGACTGCCTCTCGGCGACACCATGGCCGGCGAGCTGGGCGCGCGGCTCGCGGCACGCGCCCGCGACTGGGCCGCGAAGTTCGACGAGCGCAACGGCACCTCCTCGATCTCCGGTCGCATCGAGGCGACCATCGGCGCGCGGCCGCTCGTCGAGCACCTCCCGCTGAGCGCCGTCGCCCGTCGCCGCGCCGAGGCCCCGGCCGCCGTCGCCGCCCGGGCGGAGCGGGAGCTGCCCAGCGACCCGGCGGCGCTGCTCGACCGGGCCTGGCAGCTCTACGAGGAGCACCGCGTGGACGCCGCGACCGCCGCGTTCGAGCGCTTCGACGAACTGCTCCCGGAGCCGCCGCCCGAGCTGGCCGTGCGCCGGCTCGACGGGCGCGCTCGGCTGATCGCCATCCGGGACGACGGCGGCCCGGCCGCCGAGGCGCTGTTCCTCGAGGTCGCCGCCGCCCACCGGGCCCTCGGCGAGGAGCTGGCGGCGCTGGCCGCGCAGTCCCGGGCGGTGCTGTCCCGCCAGGCGGACGAGGAGATGCTCGCCGAGCTCGTCGCGCTGATCGAGCGGATCGTCGCGCACGAGGGCGCCGACGCCGACCTGCGGGCCGAGGCGCGGCTTCGGGCGGAGTCGGCGCTGCTGGGGCTCGAGCGCGTGGAGGAAGCGCTCGCGGCGGTCGACGCGGCGATCGCCGAGGGGCCCGAGCGTCCGTCGCTGCGCGCCGAGCTGAGCGCCCGCCGCGCCCGCGCCCTGCTCGTGCTCGAGCGCTACGACGAGGCCGTGGCCAGCGCGGACGAGTCGCTAGAGCACTACGCGGCGCTCGGCACGCCGCCGCCGGCGGGCATCCCCTCGCTGATCCGCGCGCACGCGCTGGGCAGCCTCGAGCGCTTTGACGAGGCGGTCGCGTCGTTCGACGCCGCCCTGGCCCTCGCCGTCGACCGGTCGTTCCGGCTGTCGGCGCTGGTCGGGCGGGCCCGGGCGCGGCTGGCCGGCGACCGCCCCGCGGACGCGATCGACGATCTCGTCGAGGCGGTCGCCGACCACGTCGCGCAGGGGGAGGACCTGCCAGCGGCGCAGCTGCGATACGACCTGGCCACCGCCTACCACCACGCCGGGCAGCCGCTCGACGCGGCCGAGGCGGCGGAGAGCGCCCTCGACGTGCTCGACCGGGCCGGGGCGCAGGAGAGCGCCGACCAGACGCGGTACATGCTGTCGCGGATCTACCAGGAGCTGGGCGAGACCGACCTCGCGCTCGGGCTGCTCGAGGCCCTCGCGACCAATCTCGACGGGTACGACAACCTGCCGACCCGGGGCCGGATGCTGCAGGAGGCGGCGCAACTGCTCTACGAGGCCGACCGGGATGCGCAGGCCGCGGAGCGCTTCGCCGCGGCGGCGGAGGCGTTCCGGGCCGCGGGGGTCGTGCAGGCCGAGATGTATACCCGGAGGATGCGCGCCCTGGCGCTGCGCTGGGCCGGCGACATGGGCGGCGCGCTCGCCGCGCTGGAGGAGGCCGATGCCCTGTCGCGCTCGCTCGACGGCACCGTCGACGCCACCGAGCAATGGCTGGTCTGGCAGCGGGCCATGCTCGACTGCGACGCGGCCCGGGTCCTCATCGGCGCCGGCCAGCTCGACGACGCCGCACGCCGCTCCGCGGGCGCGGGGGAGGCCCTGCGCTCGATCGGTTCGCTCGGCGATGCCCTCGACGCCGACTTTCTGCACGCCGAGTCCCTCATGCGCCTCGGCGACCCGGCCGGCGCGGAGCCACGGCTGCGATCGGTGCTCGGCGCGGCGCCGCGGGGTTCGCAGATCGAGCAGAACTCGGCGTGGATGCTGGCGGAGTCGCTGGAGGCCCAGGGCCGCTCCGACGAGGCCGAACGCATCCGTGGCGAATACCTGAGTCAGTAGGGGGCCACGCCCCCGCGCGTGGCCGCGCGCACTGAGCGAACGCCCGCTCGCGGCGGGCTGCGATTGGTGCGTGATGCGGACGCTGGCACAATGATGAGGCGTAATTTTACTTAACGATCGTTCATTATTCGGGTTGACACGAGGTTAGGCTTTCCCCATGACGCTGGAACGGCAAGTCGCCCGACCGCCCGCTCAGTCCCGCGGTGCGGGACCCGCTGGTCAGCAGGCAGCCCAGCAGGTGCGGCGGCGCTCCCGGCGGGAGGAGATCCTCGAGATCGCCGTCGGGCTTTTCGCCACGCGCGGCTACCACGGCGTCTCCATGGACGATATCGGCGCGGCGGCCGGCGTCACCGGGCCGGCGCTGTATCACCACTTCGCCGGCAAGGAGGCGATGCTCGTCGCGGCGCTGATCCCGGTGAGCGAGCAGCTCCTGGCCGGCGGGCAGGCCCGCATCGCCGAGTCCGGTGGCGACCCGGCGGCGGCGCTCGCCGCGCTCGTTGACTTCCATGTGGAGTTCGCGCTGGCGAATCCGGCGGTCATCGCGCTGCACCTGCACGAGCTCGACCGGCTGCCCGAGGAGCCGCGCCGGCAGATCCGCCGTCTGCAGCGGCTTTACGTGGAAGAGTGGGTTGGCACGCTCACGTCGCTGCGGGGCGGCGAGCTGAACGACGGCGAGGCCCGGGTGCTGGCGCACGCCGCGTTCGGTCTCATGAACTCGACCCCGTTCCTGGGCGGCGAGGTCGACCGGGTGCGCCGGGCCGAGCTGCTACGGGCCGCGACACTCTCCGCGCTGCAGGGGTAACCCTCCGGGGTGGCGCCGGGTGAATCGGGTGAATCCGGCCCGGTCCATCCACAGGCTTGCCGCATTCGTACCCACAGAGTTATCCACAGGAGGGCGTCCGAATGCTGAGATCGCTGCTCGTCGCCAACCGCGGCGAGATCGCCCGCCGGATCATCGGCACCGCGCGCCGTCTGGGGATTCGCACGATCGCGGTGCACTCGGAGGCGGACGCGGCGCTGCCGTTCGTCGCGGAGGCGGACGAGGCCGTGCTGATCGGCCCGGCCAACCCGGCCCAGTCCTACCGCAACAGCGAGGCGATCCTGGCCGCGGCGAAGGCGACCGGCGCGGAGGCGATCCACCCGGGGTACGGGTTCCTGTCGGAAAACGCGGCGTTCGCGTCGGCGGTGGTGGAGAACGGGCTGATCTGGGTCGGTCCGGGGCCGGACGCGATTACGGCGATGGGCGACAAGATCAATGCTCGTAACCTGATGGCGGCCGCGGGAGTGCCGGTCGCGCCGGGCACCACCGACCCGGCCCGCACGGCCGACGAGGCGCTGGAGGCCGCGACCGGGATCGGCTTCCCGGTGATGGTCAAGGCCTCGGCCGGCGGCGGGGGCATGGGCATGGCCGTCGCGAGCGACGCCGACGGCCTGCGCGCCGAGTATGACAAGGTCCGTGGCTTCGCGGAGCGTGTGTTCGGCGACGGCTCCGTGCTGATCGAGCGCTACTTCCCGCGGGTGCGGCACATCGAGGTACAAATCCTGGGTCTGGCCGACGGCCGGGTGATCGCGCTCGGCGAGCGCGAGTGCTCGGTGCAGCGGCGCAACCAGAAGCTCGTCGAGGAGACCCCGTCACCCGCGCTGACCCCGGCGCAGCGCGCCGAAGTGCTGGCCGCCGCCGTGCGCGCCGGCGAGGCGGTCGGATACCGCAACGCGGGCACCGTCGAGTGCCTGTTCGACCCGGCCGGCGGCGAGTTCTTCTTCCTGGAGATGAACACCCGCCTGCAGGTCGAGCACCCGGTCACCGAGGCGGTGTTCGGCGTCGACCTGGTCGAGGAGCAGCTGCGGATCGCCTCCGGGCTCGAGCCGACGTTCGACCCCGGAGCGCTGGCGGTCACCGGCCACGCGATCGAGGTCCGGGTCAACGCCGAGGACCCGAAGCGCTTCCTGCCCGGCCCGGGCGCGATCACGACCTGGGTCGAGCCAACCGGCGAGGGGGTGCGGGTCGACGCGGGGTACGCGGCCGGCATGACCGTCACCCCGAACTACGACTCGCTGATGGCGAAGCTGATCGTGCACGGCGCCGACCGGGCCGACGCGCTGGCGAAGCTGCGCGCCGCGGTGGCCGGGTTCGAGGTCGTCGGGCCGAAGGTCAACCTGCCGTTCTTCACAGAGCTGCTGGACAACGCCGAGTTCACCTCCGGCGATTACGACACCGGCATCGTGGGCAGGATGCGGGAACCGAAGAAGGGCTGACATGAGCTTCGTGTCGATCCGCGAGGTCGGGCCGCGCGACGGCCTGCAGAACGAGGACCCGGTGCCGGCCGATGCCAAGGTCCGGCTCCTCGACGCGCTGTCCGCGACCGGTGTGCGGCGGATCGAGGCGGTCTCGTTCGTACACCCGAAGGCGATCCCGCAGATGGCGGACGCCGCCGAGGTCTGGGAGCGCGCGGCCAAGGACCCGGCCGTGCGCTACTCCGCCCTGGTGCCCAACACCAAGGGCGCCGAGCGGGCGCTGGCCGCGGGGTTCACCGAGATCGAGGTCGTCGTGTCCGCCTCCGACACGCACAACCGGCGCAACGTCAACCGGTCGACCGACGAGTCGCTGGACGACATCGCCGGCCTCATTGACCTGCTACACCAGGCGGGCGCGACCGCCGAGGTGATCATCTCGACCAGCTTCGGCTGCCCGTTCGAGGGCGATGTCGCGCCCGAGCGGGTGGCCGGGATCGTCGACCGCGTGGTGGCCGACGGCGCGGACCGGGTCGCGTTCGGCGACACCACCGGCATGGGCACGCCCCGGCGGGTCGAGGAGGTCGTCGGGCGCGTCCGCGACCGGCACCCGGACCTGCCGCTGCTGCTGCACTTCCACAACACGCGCGGCACCGCGCTCGCCAACGTCCTGACCGCGCTGCGGCTGGGGATCACCGAGTTCGACGCCAGCGTCGGCGGGCTCGGCGGGTGCCCCTACGCGCCGGGGGCGACCGGCAACGTGGCCACCGAGGAAGTGGTGCACATGCTGCACGACATGGGGTACGAAACCGGGATCGACCTCGGGGCGCTCATCGCGGCGGCGCGGCTGGCGCAGGAGATCGTCGGTCGGGAGCTGCCGTCCGGGGTGCTGAAGGCGGGGCCGCGGCTCCCCCTGTGAGGCTTGTGCCCGATTCGCCCGTTGTTGTGGCGTGTCCCCGGCCCGGGCGGTTCGTTGCTCAATACGGAAAGAGTCACATGTGGGGTGTTATGCCCGACATTGAGCCGTACTGAGAGGCGGACATGGCCCAGTCGAGGAGCGAGCGCAACCCGCGCACGGCTTCGCCGCCGGCCGCTTCCCGCTGCGCTCGGTACGCCGTCCGCGGCCTGGTCGTCGCCGGTTTCGTCGGTGTCGCCTGGCTGCTGTCGGCCTCCGCGGCGCACGCCTCGAACGGCTCGGACGCTTCCGAGCGGCAGCCGGCCCCGGCGGGCGGGCTGCTCGCACCGGTGACCGGCCTGCTCGCCGGGGCCGGCACCGACGCCGGCAGCCACACGGCTGACCAGCATCAGGCGCTTCAGCACCGTCCGGCCCGGCCGCGGCCGGGCCTCGACCACCAGCGCGGTGATCTGCTCACGAGCACCGTGTTCACGCTGCTGAGTCCGGTGGCCGCGCCGGCCGGCAAGGCCGCCGCATCCGTGACCGTGCACCGGACGGTGTACCCGAAGCAGGGTCTGGTCCAAACCGTGGACCGCGCGGCCCGCTCGGCGACGGCAGACGCGTCGGGCGCCAGGTTTGCCAGCACCAAGAGGCCGGCAAAGGCCGGCATCGTCAGGACCGATCCGAAGCGGACGCAGGAGCCGGCCGTCCAGGCCGTGCCGGTCCGCGACGGATCCACCGGCGACATGACCGTCGCGGCGACCGGCAGCCTCATTGCCGGCGTCGACCCGGCCGTCGCCGCCGGCCGTGCGGCCGACCGCCTCCACGCCGCCCTCCGGACGGCCGAGGATCGCGGCGGTTCGCACGCCAAGCCGGTCGCGGACCGGACCGTAGCGCAGGGTACGCACCACGTGCCGCTGCTGCCCCGCCCGGCGCCCGTCCCAGTGCCGCCGGCGGCCGGCCTCACCTCGGGAGCGCCGAGCACCGGCTCGGGCTTCAACCACGACGGTGGCGCCGCCGTCGCGCTGCCCGCCGCACCGGCCGGCACGAAGGTGCTGACCTTCCGGCCGGTGACGGTCGAGGACGTCGAACTGCGGCTGCTCGCAGCCGAGAAGCCGACAGTCTCACCCGACTGAGGCCCTTCCGGCCAGCCGACGCGACGCCATGCGGGCAGCCGGAACGCAAGCCTCGGTCCCAGCGAACCCGCGTCGACCACATCGCGGCATCTCGTAACACGCACCACGCACCACCGGGCGCACGTCGACAGGGCGAAGCCGGGCACAGCCTGCCCGCACGCAGGTTCGCGGCTCCGTACCGCGCCCATCTCTGCAGTACCGAGGATCGAAAACTATCGAAGGGTCTCACTTCCACATGAAGACGTGGGTTCGTAAGTCGCTCAATGTGGGCGTGCTTTCCGCGGGCTTCCTGCTCGTCTCGGGCGGGGCCGCGCAGGCCTCCGACTGGACGACGGGTTACAACGCCGGCCTGCTCAACGGCAACCAGTTCGACACCACGCTGCAGGTCCCGGTCAACGTCTGCGGCAACTCCATCGCCGTCCTCGGCTTCGCCGACGCCAGCTGCGGCGGCGGCGCCACGGCGGTCAAGGCCGAGAGCGCCACCGCCACCGAGAGCGCGACCACCGAGGACTGGACGACCGGGTACAACGCCGGCGTGCTGAACGGCAACCAGTTCGACACCACGCTGCAGGCCCCGGTCAACATCAGCGGCAACGCCGTGTCGGTGCTGGGCTTCTCCAGCGCATCCAGCACCGGCGGGGCGACCGCGGTCAAGGGCGCCATCGCCGGCGACAACGACGGCCGGGGCAACGGCCGCCGCCCCCACCGCCACAACGGCGGGAACGGCAACGGCAACGGCGGCTACGGCGGCCAGAACAACGGCGCCTACAGCGCCGGGGCCAACGGCCGCTACGGCACCGAGGGCGTCGCGAACCGGACCGAGGACTGGACGACCGGGTACAACGCCGGCGTGCTCAACGGCAACCAGCTCGACACCACGCTGCAGCTGCCGGTCAACGTCAGCGGCAACGCGATCGCGCTGCTGGGCTTCGCGGGAGCGTCCAGCCAGGGTGGCGCGTGGGCGGTCAAGGGCGAGAGCGCCTCGACCACCGAGTCCAACCACACCACCGGGTACAACGCCGGCCTGCTCAACGGCAACCAGCTCGACACCACGCTGCAGCTGCCGATCAACCTCTGCGGCAACTCGATCGCGATCCTCGGCTTCGCCAGCTCCAACTGCGGCGGCGGTGCCACGGCGGTCAAGGGCGACGGCTGGGGCCAGGGCAACGGCTCGGGCCACGGCCACGGTCGCGGTCACGGCCACGGCCACGGCCACGGCCGGGGGGATGGCGACGGCGGTTACGGCAACGGCCAGGGCAACGGCGGTTACGGCCCGGGCACCAACGCCAACAGCAACGCCTACACCAACGTCAGCGGCGACGCGAGCGACGTCAAGGCCAACAACGCGTCGGCGGCGCACACCAAGAAGGTGGCGGCCAAGAAGGCGACCAAGAAGAGCCACAAGGCCATCGACCTGGGTGAGCGCGCCAACAAGGCCAAGAAGCGCCACAACGGCACGGGCGCGGGCGTGTCCCCCGCGCACCACACCGGCTACGGCAACGGGTCGAACAACGGCGACGGCGGCTACGGCAACGGCGCGGGCAACGGCAACGGCGACGACGGCCGGGGCAACGGCCGGGGCAACGGCCGGGGCAACGGCGGGGCCACCGCGGTGAAGGGCGGCTGCGGCGACTGGACCACCGGGTTCAACGCCGGCCTGCTCAACGGCAACCAGCTCAACACCACGCTGCAGGTGCCGATCAACATCAGCGGCAACGCCATCTCGCTGCTGGGCTTCTCGAACGCCTCGAGCTCGGGCGGGGCGCTGGCCTACTCCTGCTGACCTCCTGCGGACGCTGGTAGCGGTACCCCCTGATCGCAGGGGGTACCCGGACCCTGGGGTGCACGCCGACCCGTGTCCGCGAGCGGTCCGCCGCGAATGTTGGAACTTCGCCTCCGCGTCGGCTAACCTGAACGATCGTTAGGTATGAACGATCGTTCAGGCAGCCGACGCGGAGGTCGCAGCATGGAGGGTGATGCCCTCAACCAGACGCGCAAGCGGGTCGAGGCCGGCGGCGCGGAGAAATACCATGCGGCCAACGCCGCGCGCGGCAAGCTCTTCGCCCGGGAGCGCGTCGCCCTGCTCGTCGACGAGGGGTCCTTCGTCGAGGACGGGCTGTTCGCCAACGCGCTGGCCGACGGGCTGCCGGCCGACGGCGTGATCACCGGTTCGGCCACGGTCGACGGGCGGCCGGTCTGCCTCATGGCCAACGACTCGACCGTCAAGGCCGGGTCCTGGGGCGCGCGGACCGTCGAGAAGATCATCCGGATCATTGAGAAGGCCTACGCCACCGGGGTGCCGATGGTGTACCTCGTGGACTCCGCCGGTGCGCGCATCACCGACCAGGTGGAGCTCTTCCCCGGCCGGCGCGGCGCCGGGCGCATCTTCCACACCCAGGTGCGGGCCAGCGGCAGCATCCCGCAGGCCTGCGCACTCTTCGGGCCCTCCGCCGCTGGTGGCGCCTACATTCCCGCGTTCTGCGACGTCGTGGCAATGGTCGAGGGCAACGCGTCGATGTATCTGGGCTCGGACCGCATGGTCGAGATGGTCACCGGCGAGAAGACGACCCTCGAGGCGATGGGCGGCGCGCGCGTGCACTGCGCCGAGAGCGGCGTCGGGCACTTTCTGTGCAAGACCGAACAAGAAGCCATCGATGCCGTACGCCGCTATCTGTCCTACCTCCCGTCCAGCTGGACGTCGGAGCCGCCGGCGGCCGAGGCGCGGGCCGAAACCGGCCTGCCCGAGATCCCGGGCAACGAGCGGCAGGCCTTCGACATGCGCAAGGTCGTCAAGGGCCTGCTCGACGAGGGCTCGTTCTTCGAGATCCAGGCGCTCTGGGCGCGCGAGCTCACCGTCGGCCTCGGCCGCCTCGAAGGGCGTACCGTCGGCGTCGTCGCCAACAACTCGATGTTCAAGGGCGGCGTGCTCTTCGTCGACTCCGCCGACAAGGCGACCCGGTTCGTCCAGCTCTGCGACGCCTTCAACGTGCCGCTGCTCTTCCTCGCCGACGTGCCGGGCTTCATGGTCGGCTCCGCGGTGGAGAAGCAGGGCATTATTCGGCACGGCGCCAAGATGATCACGGCGATCTCCGAGGCGACCGTGCCCAAGATCTGCGTGGTCGTGCGCAAGGCCTACGGCGCTGGCCTCTACGCGATGGCCGGCCCCGGCTTCGAGCCCGACGCCACGATCGCGCTGCCCACCGCCAAGATCGCGGTCATGGGCGCCGAGGCCGCCGTCAACGCCGTTTACGCCAACAAGATCGCCGCGATCGCCGACGAGGACGAGCGCGCCGCGTTCGTCGCCGCGAAGCGCGCCGATTACGAGCGCGACATCGACATCATGCGGCTGGCCAGCGAGCTCGTCGTGGACACCGTCGTGGAACCGGCGGCGCTGCGGGGCGAGCTGGTGCGCCGCTTCGCCGCGGCCCGGGGCAAGGAGCGCGCGTTCTCCCGCCGTCGTCACGGCGTGACACCCGTCTGAAGCGCCGACTTCCAGAAGAGGTTCACGATGGTTGACTTCACCCTTACCGAGGAGCTCGAGGCGCTGCGCTCCAGCGTGCGCGATTTCGCCCACGACGTCGTCGCCCCGGTGATCGGCGACTACTACGAGCGGCACGCCTTCCCATATGACCTGGTCCGGCAGATGGGCAAGATGGGGCTGTTCGGGCTGCCCTTTCCGGAGGACTGCGGCGGGATGGGCGGCGACTACTTCGCGCTGTGCATCGCGTTGGAGGAGCTCGCCCGGGTCGACTCGTCGATCGCGGTGACCCTGGAGGCCGCGATCTCGCTCGGCGCCATGCCGATCTTCCGGTACGGCACGCCGGCGCAGAAGGAGCGCTGGCTGCCCAGGCTCACCTCCGGCGAGGCCCTCGCCGCCTTCGGCCTGACCGAGCCCGGCGCCGGGAGCGACGCGGGCGGCACCCAGACCCGCGCGGTGCTCGACGGGGCGACGGGCGAGTGGGTGATCAACGGGTCGAAGGCCTTCATCACCAACTCCGGCACCGACATCACCGCGCTGGTCACGGTCACCGCGGTGACCGGCGTCAACCCGGACGGCAGCAAGGAGCTGTCGGCGATCATCGTGCCGAGCGGCACGCCCGGGTTCACCGTCCAGCCCGGGTACTCCAAGGTCGGCTGGTGCGCGTCCGACACCCACGAGCTGAGCTTCGACGACGTACGTGTGCCGGCGGAGAACCTGCTCGGCGAGCGGGGCCGCGGTTACGCGCAGTTCCTGCGGACCCTCGACGAGGGCCGGGTCGCGTTCGCCGCGCTCGGCGTCGGGCTCGCGCAGGGCTGTGTCGACGAGTCGGTCGCCTACGCCAGGCAGCGGCAGGCGTTCGGCCGGGCGATCGGGGAGTACCAGGCGATCCAGTTCAAGATCGCGGACATGGAGAGCCGGGCGCACACCGCGCGGCTGGCCTACTACGACGCGGCGAGCCGGCTCGTCAACGGGCGGGACTTCAAGCGCCAGGCGGCCATCGCGAAGCTCTCGGCCAGCGACGCGGCGATGGTCAACGCGCGGGAGGCGACGCAGGTGCACGGCGGGTATGGCTTCATGAACGAGACGCCGGTCGGCCGGATGTACCGCGACGCGAAGATCCTGGAGATCGGCGAGGGCACCTCCGAGGTCCAGCGGATGATCATCTCGCGCTCGATCGGACTGTAGGCGCCGCCTACACCGGCCAGGTGTGGACCGGAACGTTCTCGTGCAGGCCCTCGGAGTACCGCAGCAGCATCTGTCGCAGCGCCATGGGTCGATCGAGCCCATGGCGCTCCTGTAAGGAACGCACGACCTCGGTCTGCCAGGCGGCGCCGTTACGCCCGGTGCGGCACCGGCCCTCGATGACGCCGAGCAGCCGGTCCCGCGTCTGCGGCCGCACCCCGAAGCGGTCCAGGCCGGCCTCGGCCAGCGGCAGCAGCTCGCGCAGCACCAGGTCGGCCACCGCCACCTCGCCGACCTCCGGCCACCAGACCCGCGCGTCGAGCCCCTCGCGAGCGGCGGTGTGGAAGCTCTCCTCGGCCGCCGAGAAGGGCATCTGCGTCCAGATCGGCCGGTCCTGCTCGCACAGCGCGCGCACCAGACCGAAGTAGAACGCGGCGTTGGCGAGCTGGTCGACCACGGTGGGACCGGCCGGCAGCACGCGGTTCTCGACGCGCAGGTGCGGGCGGCCGTTCATGATGTCGTACACCGGGCGGTTCCACCGGTAGATCGTGCTGTTGTGCAGGCGCAGCTCGCCCAGGCGCGGCACCCCGCCGGCCTCGAGCACGGCGACCGGGTCCTCCTCCTCGGTGATCGGCAGCAGCGGCGGGAAGTAGCGGACGTTTTCCTCGAACAGGTCGAAGATCGAGGTGATCCAGCGCTCGCCGAACCAGACCCGGGGGCGCACGCCCTGCGCCTTGAGCTCCTCCGGCCGGGTGTCGGTGGCCTGCTCGAACAGCGCGATGCGGGTCTCGGCCCACAGGCGTTTGCCGAAGAGGTACGGCGAGTTGGCCCCCACCGCCACCTGCACCCCGGCGATCGCCTGCGACGCGTTCCAGTACATCGCGAAGTCCTCGGGTGCGACCTGCAGATGGAACTGCACGCTCGTGCACGCGGACTCGCCCGCGATCGAGTCCGACTGGGCCGCGAGCCGCTCCTGCCCGCGGATGTCGAGCGCGATGTCCTCGCCGCGGGCGTTGATGATCTGATCGTTCAGCAGCCGGTACCGCGGGTCGCTGGACATGTTCGCCAGCACCAGGTGCTCCGGGCGCAGCGTGGGCAGGATGCCGATGAGCACCAGCCGGGTGTCGGACTTGCTCGCCCGCTCGTCGGCGTGCACGAGGCTGGCCAGGACCTCCCGCTCGTACACGTCCAGGCCGTCACCCTCGATGACCCTCGGGGCGACGTTGATCTCGAGGTTGAACTGGCCCAACTCGGTCTGGAACGTGGGATCGGCGAGGTCGGCGAGGACCTCGGCGTTGCGCATGGCCGGCTGGGCATCCGGGTCGATGAGGTTGACCTCGATCTCCAGGCCGGTCATCGGCCGATCGGAGTCGAACCGGAAATCGTTGAGCATGAGCGCGAAGACATCGAGGCAGCGGCGCACCTTCCGCCGGTATCGAGCGCGGTCCTCACGCGAGAAGGCTCCCCGTGTGACGTCCTGGCCCATACCTGCCCCCTGGCCCCTCTTGGACCCCTCACGTTAGGAGCAGTCGAGAGGTACCGCTAGGGACAAAATGGACACAACGGCAGCCGACGGTGAGCAAAACCTTGCAGAGGGTGGGAGATTTCGCCCACCCTCTGCACGACTGCCAAACTCCGGCACTTCGGAAATTTCCGGTTTGCCAGCTCTTTGGATCGCGGCGGTTCAGGGCTGGTGCACGCCTTCGGCGCCTCAGGGCTGACGCACGCCTTCGGCGCCTCAGGGCTGACCCACGCCTTCGGCGCCTCAGGGCTGGCGCACACCCTCGGCGCCGATCTCGATTTTGACCTTCCGGCCGACGAGGACGCCGCCGGTCTCGAGGGTCTGGTTCCAGGTGATGCCGAACTCCTCGCGGTCGATCTCGGTCGTCGCGCTGAAGCCGATGACCTCCTGGCCCCAGGGGCTCTTCGCGTGCCCCTCGAACTCGACGTCCAGCTCGACCTCGCGCGTGACGTCGCGGATCGTGAGGTCGCCGACCAGCTTGAACTCGTTGCCGGACAGGCTCACGACACGCTTGCTCTTGAAGGTCAGCGTCGGCCACTGCTCGACGTGCAGGAAGTCGGGGCTGCGCAGGTGCCCGTCGCGGTCGGCCACGCCGGTGTCGATGCTCGCCGCGTCGATGCTCACCTCGACGTGCGATTCCAGCGGGTCCTCGGCGATGACGATGCTGCCGTTGGCGCTGGTGAAACCGCCGCGCACCTTGCTCACCATCAGGTGCCGCGCGGTGAAGCTGACCCGGGTGTGTGCCGGGTCGAGCTCGAACTTGCCCGGTGTCGGGATGGTGAGGCCCTGGTACTCGCGGGTGTTGGCAGGTGCTGTCATGGTGACTCCCTCGATTGTGCGGTTTCAAAGAAGATTGCCACAGCAAATGTACACGCAGCAGAGTCTTGTTCGTCAAGTTCCCTGCTAGACTCGCGCTGTGACCGACGAGATGCTGGAAGACCCGCGAATCACCGCCATGGGCCTGTTCGTGGAGGCCTTCACCGGGGTGAACGCGCGGCTCAACGTCCAGTTGGCCGAGCACGGCCTCGGCAGCGTCGACTTCGAGGTGCTGGTGCGCCTGGCCCGCTCGCCCGGCAGTGAGCTGCGGATGACCGACCTGGCCGCGCAGACCGGACTGTCCACCAGCGGCGTGACCCGGGTCGTTGACCGCCTGGAGCGCGACGGCCTGGCGATGCGCCGGGCCTGCCCGACGGACCGGCGCGGCTCGTTCACCGTGATCACGCCGGGCGGTCTGGCGAAGATGCGCGACGTGCTGCCCGGGCACGTGGCGCTGATCGAGGAGTGGTTCACCGGACGGCTGAGCCCGGAGGAGCTGGGCACTGTGCTGCGTGGCCTGCGCACGGTTCGCGACGCGGTCCGGCCGGAGGCCACCTCGGGTGTCCCGTCGATGCGCCCCGCCGCCTGACCGTCGCGGCGGAGCCGGGATGCGTTCGTTCGAGAGCGGCGTGACGACGTGCGGTGGGGCGTCCCCCATCCCGCCGGGCAACGGCGGGACAGCCGCCTACTGGGCCGGCTTCCCGCGGCCGCGCTTTGCCCGGGACGTCGACTTGGCCGGCGCGATGTCGGTGGTCGACTCGGTCGGCCAGAGCGGCACGCCGACGCTGGCCGAGGCCGATGCCGAGGATGACGAGCCGGCCGGGGCGGGCTCCTCGCCACCGGTGTCCTCGATGTAGGTGGGGTCGGCGGCGGCCGACGTGTGCGTGCGGCCGACGGACTCGGCGCTGCCGTATGCCCGCGACGGTGCGTAGGCGTCGGACTCCAGGTCGGTGGCGGAGTCGAGCTCGGCCCCGACGGTGACCGGCTCCCGCGACCAGGAGGCGTCCGAGCCGCTCGGCGGGCGCAGCGGGTCGGTGTCCGACTCATCGCCGGCGTGGCGGCGGGCCTCGGCGGCGTCGGCCTCGGCCAGCGCGGCGGCCCAGTCCGAATACTCGGCGGCGGCACGGGAGTCGCGCTCGGCGGCGGCCGCTCGGCGCTCGGCCCGGGACTTGGCGAGGGAGCCGCGGGGGCCGATCACCGACACGATGACCGAGCCCGCGAGGCCGGCGAGCACGGCGTAAGGCGCGATGACGAACGCCGAGAGGTGCTGGTCGCGCTCGCCGAGGGCGGGCGTGGCCAGGATGTAGGCGATGTCCACCAGCAGCGGGCCGGCCATGCCGGAGACCGCCACGCCGACGCGGTTGTCCCCGCGGCGGCCGGCGGGCCAGGCGGCGAGGACGCCGATGACCAGGGCGACGGCGAGCATGAGCAGGGCGCCGGGCAGGTTGACCATGCCGTGGACCCAGGTCGCCTCGGTGAACCGCCAGGTGCCGAGCTGGGCGGCGGTGGCGGTGTTTTCGTCGGCGCGCACGACATCGGCGACCGCGACCACGGCCAGCGACCACAGCCAGGCGGACGAGGCGATGATGTTCGCGGCGATCGCCCGGGCGGCGAGCGCGCCGACCGCGACCAGCAGGCCGACGATCAGGCCGGCGATCGCGTATCCGCTGGCCGTGAAGTACGGCGCGACATTGTCCGGCCGTGGGGTGCGCGCCGGGATGGCGACCAGCGGCACGATGATCAGCGAACCGACAGCGGCGGCGAGTGCGACCACCACCCGCCAGGCCACCATCAGGGCCTTCCCGCCGGTGCTGTCTGGGTCGGCCGGGACGGGCGCACCGGCGCCGGCGAGCCGGTCGGCACAGATGGCACCGATGACGGTCGAGGACGCGGCGAGCCACGTCACCCAGGCGAGGCTGCTGACCCAGACGGTGGCGCTGTCGCCGGTCGGCTGCCAGGAGATGATGCCCAGGCCGTAGCCGAGGCCGAGCTGTGCGGCACCCGCGCCGGCCGCGACACCGATCGCCGCGAATATTGAGGTTGCCCAGCTTCGTGCCGCCATGCCGCGCAGCGTACGCCCAGCCGTCCACCCGGGCGAGTTCAAACGTAGGGGCGAACCGCCCGTGTGCTGAAGGCCGCGCGGAGTCATCTGACGCCGGGCGGGTGGGCTGGCCGGACGAGGTGGTGAACTGGAGGTATGGCGAACAGCCCGGACCGGTCACCCGACGACGAGTCCTCGACGCAGCCCTTCTGGCCGTTCGGCGAGGGCGGCGAGCCGGAGCGCGAGAGGCACGAGGGCACCGACGCCACGCAGGTGCACCGGCCGTCCGATGACACCACGCACGCGCACCGACAGTCGGACGAGGCCACGCAGGTGTCTATGCAGGTGCATCGGCCGTCGGATGACGCTACGCAGGTGCATCGGCCGTCGGATGACGCGACGCAGGTCAGCGGGCCGCCGGACGCGACGCGGGTCGGGCGGCCTTCGGAAGCGACGCGGGCCTATCGGGCGCAGGACGCGACGCGGGTGGAGCGGCCTGCGGGCCGGGACGAGCACGCGGGCGCGCGGTGGTCGGCGCGGGCCGGGGTGCCGGTGCCCGGCGATCCGTCGCTGCGGCGGCCCGCGCCGCAGGAGTGGGTGGGCGAGGAAGAGGACCCCTACCAGGGGCGGTCCTGGTTCAGCCCGGTGATCGTCGGCATCATCGCGGTCGTGCTCGTCGGGGCGTTGAGCGTCGGGCTGTACCTCATCTATCGCGCCACCGAGAGCGGGCAGAACGCGCCCGGCGGGGTGGACCCGACGTCCGCCACGACCGCGGCCGCACCGCCGGCGCCGTCGAGCGCGCCGCCCGAGTCATCGGCGGTACCGGCCTCGGAGGCGCCGGCCACGTCGAGCGCCGCGCCGCCGGCCGGCCAGGTCGTGATCCCGCCGCTGCGCGGGGACACGCTCGCGGAGGCGACGGTGAAGCTGCAGGTGCTCGGGCTCGACGTCGTCGTGCAGCGCCGGGCCGACGACTCGCTGCCGCCGGGCGAGGTGCTGTCGGCGCGGCCCGGCGAGGGCGAGACCGTGACGGCGGGCGACACGGTGACCCTGATCGTCGCGGCCGCCCCGGTGTCGCCGCCGCCACCGTCGCCATCGCCGTCGAAGCCGCAGCCCAGCACGTCCGCCAGCGGCTGACCCGAGACGGGTCACAAGCGACGCATGAGGGAGGGCGCGGGGCCGGCCACGCGACGGCCGGCCCCGGCGAGCGGCCTCAGCCGACCGCGACCGGCACGCCCGCGCGTGCCGGAGTGGCGGCGCGCTGGGTGCGGGCCACGAAGCCCGGCTGCAGGCCCTGGAGCTGGACGAAGATGGAGCGGCGTTCCACCGCGTCGCCCGCCGCGTTGAGCTGGTATCCGTCCAGCCAGGCCCATCCGTCGTACGTCTGCCAGTCGTGCACTCTGATCACCCGGAACAGCATGGGCTGCGTGAACTGGACACTCGCGGTCTTGGTCACGCGCAGCACGTCACCGGTTCTCGGCAACACGGTGGGACTCCCGTCTTCGGTCGGCTTGTGGGGGAAGGCCGGTCACGGCGCTTGTCGCGGGGCGGGTCCGTAACCGCCGATCGGTCCGATCGTTTGTCGCTGCGTCCACCTGGGGCGGATTGATCGGCCAAGTGAACAATCCGTGACCCCAGCCACACGGACAGGTTGCCCGAGAACGATGATCAATGCAACTTGCAAGACGAAGTTTCCACCACGGGTATGAGTCGCCGATTGTCGTGCCGAGTCGCCTGGCGCGGCTCTACGATGTTGCGCTGATCTATACGTAAGTTATCTACGTAGGTCCGGCGGCACGGAGGTGCGACACGTGGCAAGTCGACGAGGCAGCCCGACCCTCCGGCGCCGGCAGCTGGGGATGGAGCTGCGGCGGCTGCGCGAGGCCGCGCACGTGACCATCGACCAGGTCGCCGATCGGCTGGAGTGCTCCGGATCCAAGATTTCGCGGATCGAGACGGGTCAGACCGGTGTGACCCCGCGCGACGTGCGGGACATGTTGGACATCTACGGTGTGGATCCCGACTACGCCGACCAGTTGCTGAAGTTCGCGCGTGAGGCGCGGCAGAAGGGCTGGTGGCAGCTGTATGGCGATGTGCTCACAGGCGCCTACGTAGGGCTCGAGGCCGCCGCCGATCACATCCGCTCATACGAGGCCCTGGTCGTTCCCGGCCTGCTGCAGACCGAGGAGTACGCCCAGGCCATGATCCACGCCGCCCGTCCCGACATCGGCGCCGCCGAGGTCGAGAAGAGGGTGCGTGTCCGTATGAGCAGACAGTCGTTACTTAGTCAGGATGACCCGATCGATCTCTGGGTGGTGCTGGACGAGGCCGTCCTGCACCGTCCGGTCGGGGGAGGTGCGGTCATGCGCCGTCAGCTCGAGCACCTGAGCCTGGTAGCGACCTGGCCGAACGTGACCCTGCAGGTCCTGCCCTTCTCCGCCGGCGCGCACGCCGGGATGGACGGGGCATTCACGATGTTGCTGTACGACGAGTCTGCCGGGCAGAACTTCGTGTTCGCCTCGAACGCGGCCGGCGGTCTCTTTCTCGAGAAGGACGACGAGCTTCAGCGCTACGGATTCATCTTTGACTACTTGCGCGCCAACGCACTCCGTCCGGACGAGTCAGTGTCGATGTTCGTGAAGCTGACAAAGGAGCTGTAGTGAAAATCGAAGCCAAGGGCTTCGCCGTGAACCTCGACGGTGCGGCGTGGCGCAAGAGCACCCGCAGTGGCCCGTACTCGGACAACTGCGTCGAGGTCGCATTCGTCGGTGGCGCGGTGGCCCTCCGCGACTCGAAGGACAAGGCCGGAGCGGTACTGCTGTTCACCCCGGAGGAGTGGCTGGCCTTCGTCGACGGCACCAAGGACGGCGAGTTCGACCTGGCGTGATCGCACGCCGGGCGCGACCGGCCGGCCCGTTTCCGTGGCGTAACGCCTGCGGGACGGGCCGGCCGTTTTTGTCGGTGAGCGTGGCCGTTCCACCGGGATTGTCGTTATAGGTATGAGTGCCGCGAATCGCACCGTATTGCGGTACTTCCCCCGAGTGAGATAAGGCTTCCTACCGTGAACATTGGCCCCGAAAACTTCGGCAACGGATCGTCGAAGACCGACGACCGTTTCTCCGGGCAGCTGGGTAGCTACCGTCCGGGCGGTCGCCGGGACGGCATCGGCGACGGGCCGCTCGACGACCTGTCGCCGCGCAACGGCTCACCGCTGGACCGAGCGTCGATGCCGCTGGACATGACGCCGCCCAAGCTGCCCGAGTCCTCGCTCGTCGCGGACCTCGGACCACTCACCGGGGGGTCGCTCGGCGCCGGATCGCTCGGTGGCGGGCCGCTCACCGAGCCGATGTTCGGCCGCGATTCCTGGCTGGACACGCCGAGCGGCTCGATGGCCGACCACCCGCTGCTGCGCGGCCTGCTGATGGAACTGCCGCCGAGGGGCACCATGCCGCAGCAGGATTGGCTGGACCGCTGGTTCGAGGCGGCTCGCAGCATTCTCGAGCTGATCTACTCGCAGGAGCCGCGGCCGCTCAAGTAACGCGAGCGTGCGCACCTGCCTGTCTATCGACAGGTCGATCCGCACCCTGTAAAAAGCAGGGAGGACTCGACCTGGGGAGGTCGGACGGGCTCCGGGTGCGCCGACCGCGCGGCCGGGGCCCGTCATGAGCATCCGCGCCGGCGTTGTTCGACCCGTGGGGCGCGGTCAGCGTCCGCGAGCAGGCACGGATCTCCCTCAAGACCGCCGGATAGCGGCCGATTTGGGCGGTTGCGCAAGATCAGTGAAATCGGCCGAATGTCCGATTGGCTGCGCAACGTTCGGCCGGTGGGCATGTCCCAAAGTTGATGGTCGATCTTGAAATGTCCGCTTAGCTTGGTGGAGTTTGCCGGTGGCGACGGGGATGCAGGAGTGAGTGACGTGTCGGATCTGATGTTCGCTTTCGTGAGCGGCGGCGGCCTGCTGGCCCTGAGCATCGGCGCCTTCGGCGTCCTGGACGCTTACCACAAGCGTGGCATCGGCGAGAAGCGGGTCGACTGGTTGATCGGTCTGTACGCGCTCGGCGTCGTCGCGAACATCGTCGCCTACGTGATGCTCGACCGCTGGTACATCGCCGCGCCGCTGGCGCTCATGCTGTGGCCGGCCGAGCGTGCCTTCGACAAGCGGGGCACCTTCAAGCGCCGCAGCGCCAAGGTCGGCGCAATCACGGGCCGCTGAGAGTCCGCCGCGGCGGCGATCAGCCCCGCATTGGTGTGATATTTCCGGCAATTTCGGACACTTCCGCATACCGCCGAAGCTCGCCGAACGATGCGAGTGGGCGCCCAGAGCGGCCGCCCACAGGCGTTTCTAGAAGTCGTTCGGAGCCTGTTCAGACATTCAGAGGCTATTCACAGCTGACCGGGGCTCGGCTCAGACGGCGAAGGTCTTCAGGGGCTCTGTAGCCGGCGGCGGCGGGGTCGCGCGCCACAGGCGGGCCTTCTGCGCGCCCAGTCGGGCCAGATAGTTCGGGTTGAGCAGGATGTACCGCCGCCAGAGCCGCTTGGGCTCGAGCCCGAGGCGCCACAGCCACTCCAGGGCGTACTTCTGCATCCACGCGGGCGGGTTCTTCAGGCCGCCGGCGTGGTAGTCGAACGCGGCGCCGACGGCGAGCATCGGGGCGTCGACCAGGGGCTTCATCGCGTAGACGAAGACCTCCTGCCGCGGGCAGCCGAGGCCCACCATGACCACGCGCGCGCCGGAGGACTTGATCCGGGCGGCGATCTGCTCCGGCTCGCCGGCCTCCGCCGGGCGGAACTTCGAGGGCTCCATGCCGGCGACCTTCAGTGCCGGGAACCGCTCCTGCAGCTTCTGCGCCAGCCGGTCGAGCGTCTCCTGGGTCGAGCCGTAGAAGTACACCGGCAGGCCCTCCGCGGCGCTCGCCTCCAGGACCTTCAGCGTGAGGTCGGGGCCGTAGACGCGGTCGGCGAGGCGGGCGTGGTGCAGCAGGTTGAGCGCCCACCGCACCGGCTGCCCGTCGGGGGTCACCAGGTCGAACGAGTTGAGCCGGGCGCCGTGCGCCTTGTCCTGCACGCCGGTCATGACGCCGTGCACGGCGAGCGCGGTGACGGCGAGCGGGCGCCCCTCGCGGGCCGCGCTCATCACGTTGTCGACGGCGCTGTCGTAGTCGACGGCGCTGACCTCGACGCCGAGGACGTTCCGCTTGCCTCTGTCAATCACTGTGATCCCGACCCGTCTCAGGCTTCCGGGGTCCACTTACCGAGGTTGGCCTCGTAGATCTCCTGACAGATCATCGGTACGTCGTAGACCTGCTTCCAGTCCGGGTAGTCGTGCTGGAACCGCTCGTTGGAGCCGATCCACCAGATGTGGTCGCCGACTCGGTTGGCCTCGTGATACTCGGTGATCATCTCGTTGCCGGTGATCCGCTCGGCCAGCTTGAACACCTCGAGGTGCGAGGTGTTCGAGTGCCGGCCGCCACCGAGGTTGTAGACCGCGGCGCTGCGGGGCGCCCGGAAGAAGGCCTCGAACGCGGACACGACGTCGTGAGAGTGGATCGCGTCGCGGACCATCTTGCCCTTGTAACCGAAGATCTTGTACGTCCGGCGCTGCATGTTGCAGCGCATGACGTAGCCGAGGAACCCATGCAGCTCGGTGGCCGAGTGCGCCGGCCCGGTGAGCGTGCCGCCGCGGAAGCAGGCCGTCTTCATGCCGAAGTACCGCCCGTACTCCTGCACCATCACGTCCGCGGCGACCTTCGAGGCCCCGAAGACGGAGTGCAGGCAGGCGTCGATCGACATGTCCTCCTTGATGCCGTTCTTGTATTCGTGCCCCGGCTCGATCTCCCACCGGGTCTCGAGCTCCTGGTAGGGCAGCGAGTTGGGGCGGTCCCCGTAGACCTTGTTGGTGGAGCAGTGGATGAACGGCGCCTCGATGCAGTGCTCGCGCACGTTCTGCAGGAGCGTGAGCGTCCCGCCCGCGTTGACGTCGAAGTCGGTGAACGGATCGCGCAACGCCCAGTCGTGCGAGGGCTGCGCGGCCGTGTGGATCACGACGGCGATGTCCCGGCCGTACTGCTTGAAGATCCCCGCGACCGCATCGCGATCCCGGATGTCGACGTCATGGTGTGTGTAGGCGTCCCCGAGGTCACTCGTAAGGCGGACAACGTTCCAAGCGGTGGAAGCCTCGGCCCCGAAGAACCGCTTCCGCATGTCGTTGTCGATCCCCACGACATCCAGCCCCAGCGAGGCAAAGTGCCGGACAGCCTCCGACCCGATGAGCCCCGCCGACCCGGTAACAAGCGCGACACTCACGAGCCAGACCCCCACCAAAGACGACGTCCAAAAACCAAAGCAGCATACCCGCGCCCAACAGTAGGTTCTGCCAAGGCAAGGAAGCCCCCAGCCCATGCCCTTGCCACCGCGGACAAGGCAGGAAGGCGCCCCAGCGCCGACCGCTGTCTGACGGGAGCAACGGCCAGCAACTGAAACGAACCGGAGCCAAAAAGCAGCCGAGCGAAGCGAAGGCGAGCGAAGCGAAGCCGGGGGCCAGGGTGACCGACGCACGGCCCTGACCACCCACCGGGAGGGGGTGTGGGTGGGCGAAGCCCCCCACCTTGAGCGAGCGAAGCGAGCGGAAAGGATCCACCGCCGAAACGGCGAAGTGGCCCCTGCCACTGAGCAGGAGCCACCCTCGGCGGTGGGGAAGGAGGGAGTTGAACCCTCACGCCCTTTCGGGCACACGGACCTGAACCGTGCGCGTCTGCCATTCCGCCACTTCCCCTGGTCACGAGTAATCTCGTGGCCTGGCGCGTCAGAGCATACCTCGCTCCTGCTCGGCGAAATCACCGGGTAGGCACTAGGATTCCCTGGGCGCCACGGAAGAGTAGCACGGGCCGACCGGTCAGCTTGCATACGGGCGTGCGACGTCCGGATACCATCATGACCTCGGAACCCGAGGAGGAACCGGTGAGTGTGCTGCAGCGCTTCGAGAAGCGCCTAGAGGGCCTGGTTGAGGGGGCCTTCGCCAAGGTCTTCAAGGGGGTTGTCCACCCCGTGGAGATCCTCAACGCCATGCAACGGGAGGCGGAAGCCCACAAGGCGATTCTGGCCGGCGGGCGCACGCTCGTGCCGAATCGTTACGTGATCGACCTGTCGCCTTATGACCACAGTCGGTTGGCCCCGTATGCCGCCGCACTCGCGCAGGAGCTCGCCCAGTCGCAGGCGGAGTTCATCGGCGAGCAGGGCTGGACGGTGTATGGCGACGTCATCGTCGAGATCGAGCGTGGCGACGGCCTGGACACCGGCATGTTCCGGGTGACCGCGGAGGTTTACACCGGCGGCGACGCCGCACCGCCACCAGCCCCGGATCCGTATGGCGGCTACAACCAGGGCGGCGGGGGCTATGACCAAGGTGGCGGCGGCTATGGGCCCCCGCCCGGCGGCCCCGCCCGCAACGTCCGACTGGTGTCCGGCGACGGGCGAAGCTACCCTCTGTCGATTGGTTCGACCGTGATTGGCCGGGGCGACCAGGCCAACATGCGACTCCCCGACGTCGGCATCTCGCGGCGCCACGCGCGGCTCGACTTCGACGGAGCGCAGGTCGTGCTGACCGATCTCGGCTCCACGAACGGCACCATGGTCAACGGACAGCGCGTCTCAGCGGTCGCGTTGAACCCGGGTGACATGATCCAGCTCGGCACGACCACGCTGACCTACCGCGTGGATGGATGACCGTACTTCACGTAGGCGGATCTGAATGAGCACGTCGTAGATGGAATTTGTCATCACGGTTGCCCGGTATGGGCTACTCGTGCTGCTGTGGATCTTCGTATTCACGGTGGTGGGAGTGATCCGCCGGGATCTGTTCGCGGGCTCGCGTTCGAGCCGGATCGTCGCCGCGCCTCGGGGAGTCGGTGCGCTGACGGCTCCCGGCCGTCCGGCGAAGGTCAAGCGCGGCAAGACAGCCAACCAGCTCTTCGTCACCGCCGGTGCGCTGGCGGGCACCCGCATCACCCTCGGTGAGGCCCCGATCACCATCGGCCGGGCCGAGGATTCGACGCTGGTCATCACCGACGACTACGCCTCGTCCAAGCACGCCCGCCTCGTGCCGCGCGCCGGCCAGTGGTATCTCGAGGATCTCGGCTCGACCAACGGGACCTACCTCGACAAGACCAAGGTCAGCGCACCCACCCCCGTCCCCCTCGGCGTGCCGATTCGCATCGGCCGCACATCTCTCGAGTTACGGCCATGACCCTCACCTTGCGCTATGCGGCTCGCAGCGACCGCGGTCTGATCCGGAGCGGGAACCAGGACTCCGTTTACGCCGGACCACGGCTGCTTGCCGTTGCCGACGGCATGGGCGGCATGGCCGCCGGTGACGTCGCCAGCAACATCGTCATCGCCACCATGGCGCCGCTCGACGAAGACGTGCCCGGCAACGCCATGATCGACACGCTGCGCAACGCGGTCGATCTGGCCAACCAGCAGATCCGGGACGCGGTCGAGGAAAACCCGGCCATGGAGGGCATGGGTACGACCCTGACCGCCATGCTGTTCTCCGGCACCAAGATGGGCATGGTCCATATCGGCGACTCCCGCGCGTATCTGGTGCGCGACGGCGAGTTCGCCCAGGTGACCAAGGACGACACGTATGTCCAGATGCTCGTTGACGAGGGCCGCATCAGCCTCGAGGAGGCCAACAGCCACCCGCAGCGCTCCCTGCTGACCCGGGCGCTGGACGGCCGCGACGCCGACCCCGAGTATTCGGTGCGCCAGGTCAAGCCCGGCGACCGGTATCTGCTGTGCAGCGACGGGCTGTCGGGCGTTGTCAGCGCGGAGACCATCGAGTCGACGCTGCGCGAGTACGTCGACCCCAACCAGTGCGCCAGCCGGCTCATCGAGCTGGCCCTGCGCGGCGGCGGGCCCGACAACATCACCGTGATCGTCGCCGACGTCACCGACGAGGACATCGTCGAGGAGCGGCCGATCGTGGGCGGGGCCGCGGCGCAGGATCGGGGCATGGCGACCTCCGCCGACCAGTCGATGTCCTCGGCCCGGGGCGCCGCGCTCGCCGCGCCGCGCCCCCCTGTGCCGGCGGACGAGCAGCCGCGCCCGCAGGAGCCGGTCGCCGCCGGCCGCCAGGACGGGGAGCAGCGCTCCCGGCGACATCCGGTGCGCACCACGGTCCTCCTCGTGGTGTTGCTCGGGCTGCTCGGCGGCGGGTTGTGGTATGGCTGGAGCGTCACGCAGTCGCGGTACTACGTGGGCGCCACCGAAAGCGGCCGAGTCGCGATCTTCAAAGGTGTGCCCGCCAACATCGCGTGGCTGAAGCTCGGGCACGTGTATCAGGAGAGCGCCACGCTGACGCTCGACGACCTGACGCCGGCCGCGCAGGGCGCCGTCAAACAGGGCATCCAGGTCGACAACCTGGAGCAGGCCCAGGAGAAGATGGCCGCGCTGGAGGACCCGAGCGACCCCTCGCACAAGCAGGACTGCCCGAGGACGCAGCCCTCGGAGTCGTCCTCGGCGTCCGTCTCCGTGGCGGCGAACTCCAGCGGCAGCGCGTCCGCGCCGGTCAGCGAGCCGGCGAGCCCGCCGTCGCTGCCCGCCGAGCCAAGCCTGCCCTCCACGCCGACCTCGGCCCACGCGACCAGTTGCTGATCGTGTCAGGGCCGAACTGACGTGCTGAGGGGAAGAGGAAGCCAGTTGTGACCGCCACCGCCATCCCGTCGCCCATGAGCGGCGGAGCGGGCGTTTCCACACCCGCCCGCCCGCGCACCCGGCGCAACGTCGAACTGGGGCTGCTCCTCTTCGTCGTCGCCATCCTCACCGTGTTCGCCGCGGTGGTGGAGGGCAACGCTGCCCGCGAGGTCACCTCGCACTTCTGGGTGCAGACCGCGATCATCGCGGGCATCTTCGGCGTCGCTCACGTGGTGGTGCGGTTCCTGGCGCCGTACGCCGATCCGGTGATCCTGCCCGCGGTCGCGCTCATCAATGGCCTCGGCGTGGGGTTCCTGCGCCGGTTGGATCTGGCCGCCGTGAAGGCGCCGCAGCGGGCCGACCTGGACGTTTTCAGCGGGGACGGATTCCGCCAGCTTGGCTGGACCGCGGCCGCCGTGATCGGGGCCACCGTGCTGCTGGCGATCGTGCGGGACCATCGGTCGCTGTCGCGATACGCCTACACGCTCGGACTGACCGGCATCGTGCTGGTGATGATCCCGGCGGTGCTCCCGGACCGGTTCTCGATGATCAACGGCGCGAAGTTGTGGATCAAGCTTCCCGGGTTCACGATCCAGCCGGGCGAGTTCGCCAAGATCCTCCTGCTGGTCTTCTTCGCCTACTACCTGGTGCGCAAGCGCGAGGTGCTTTCGCTGGCGAGCAAGCGGTTCCTCGGCATCGACTTCCCGCGCGGCCGTGACCTCGGGCCGGTCTTGCTCGTGTGGCTCATGTCGCTGATGGTGCTCGTCTTCGAGAAGGACCTGGGCACCTCGCTGATGTACTTCGGCCTCTTCGTCGTGACGCTCTACATCGCCACGGAGCGGGTCAGCTGGCTGATCATCGGCCTGGGCCTGTTCCTCGGCGGGGCGTTCCTGGCGTACTTCTTGGGCAAGGCCGTCGGCGGGCCGTTCCTGAACTTCTCCGAGCGCGCGGTCACGTGGCTCGACCCGTTCGCCGACGCGAACAACAAGGGCTACCAGCTGGTCCAGTCGCTGCTCGGGCTGGGCACCGGCGGGCTCACCGGCACGGGCCCCGGCGCCGGCCAGCCGACCAGGGTGCCCGAGGTGCGCACGGACTTCATCTTCTCCGGCCTGGGCGAGGAGATCGGCCTGTTCGGCCTGACCGCCCTGCTGGTGGTGTACCTGCTGCTCGTCGAGCGTGGTCTGCGGGCCGCGATCAACGTGCGCGACTCCTTCGGCAAGCTGTTCGCCGGCGGCCTCTCGTTCATGCTGGGGTTGCAGGTGTTTGTCATCGTGGGCGGTATCAGCCAGCTCATCCCGCTGACCGGTCAGACCACGCCGTTCCTGTCGGCGGGTGGCTCGTCGCTGGTGGCCAACTGGCTGCTGATCGGCCTGCTGCTGCGGATCTCCGACGCGGGTCGCCGCCCGGCCGGCGGGGCGCCGGCGATCGGGCTCGGTGGCATCGCGACCGGCGGGGGCGGCGGCGCGCCGGTCCAGATCAAAGAGATGCCCACGGAGGTTGTGCGATGAACGCCCCGCTGCGCCGGGTCGGCGTCGTGGTGATGGTCCTGTTCGCCCTGCTGTTCCTGAACCTGAACTACCGGCAGGTGGTCAAGGCCGACGACTACCGCACCGACTCGCACAACGCGCGGGTGCAGGCGACCGAGTACGAGCGGCCGCGCGGCAAGATCGCCGACGCGAAGGGCACCGTGCTCGCCGACGCCCAGTCCACCGGGGACTCGCTGAAGTACCTGCGCACGTACCCGCTCAAGGAGGAGTACGCGCACGTACTCGGCTACAAGCCGGTCAACCTGGGGGCTACCGGCCTGGAGAAGCTCAACAACGACTTCCTCGTCGGCACCTCTGACAAGCAGGCGGCCGACCGGATCGCCAGGCTGTTCACCGGCAAGGAGCCGGCCGGTGGCAACGTGCTGCTGACCATCTCCAAGGCCACGCAGGACACCGCCTACCAGGCGTTGGGGAACAACAAGCTCAAGGTCAAGAGCGGCGCGGTCGTCGCCATGGACCCGGCGACCGGCGCGATCCTCGCGGAGGTGTCGCTGCCGAGCTACGACCCCAACCTGCTGAGCACCCACGACGCCAAGGCGGCCCTGGCGAACTACAAGGCGCTCAACGGCGACCCGGGCAAGCCGCTGCTGAACCGGGCCGTGTCGGAGGTCTTTCCGCCCGGGTCGACGTTCAAGATCATCACTTCGGCGGCGGCGATGACCGCGGACTCGTCGCTCACCCCCGACACGGTGGTGCCGGGCGGCGAGTTCTACAAGCCGCCGCAGGTCTCGGACTTCCAGATCAAGAACGCGCACACCGGCGTCTGCCCCGACCAGATCACGTTGAAGCAGGCCCTGACGGTTTCTTGCAACACGGTGTACGCCCGGATGGGCGTCGAGCGGATCGGCGCCGAGAAGCTCAAGTCGATGGCCCAGGCCTTCGGCTTCGAGCAGGAGCCCCGCTTCATCGAGGACCAGGACCGCAACTACTGCGGCGTCGTGGCTAGCCGCACCGGCCCGATGACCGCCGGCTCGGACAACCGCGTGGACCCGCCCGCCGTCGCTCAGTCGAGCATCGGACAGCGCGAGGTGAAGATGTCTCCGCTGCAAGGCGCCATGATTGCGGCGACGGTTGCCAACGGCGGGAAGCAGATGCGCCCCTACGTTGTCGACCGCCTGCAGAACTCCGACCTGTCGATCGCCGACCACACCGAGCCCAAGACGCTGCGCACCCCCATCTCCTCCGACGTCGCCCGCGGACTGCAGGACATGATGACCAGCGTCGTGTCCGCCGACGACGGCACGGGCAAGAGCGCTCGCATCCCGGGCTTGCAGGTCGGTGGTAAGACCGGTACGGCGCAGGACGGTGAGGACTCGGAAGACCACGGCTGGTTCATCGGTTTCGCCATGAAGGACGGCAAGCCGATCGTCTCCGTCGCGGTCTTCCTCCAGAACGCCGGCAAAGGCGGCAGCGCCGAGGCGGCTCGCATCTCCGGTCTGGTCATGAAGGCATACGCGGACGAAAAGGGCATTCGATAATGAGGTGCGCGACATGTTGAGCGCCGGCACCACCCTGGGCGGGCGCTACCGCCTGGACGAACGCATCGCCGGCGGTGGGATGGGTGACGTGTGGCGCGGCACCGACGAGGTGCTCGGCCGCACGGTCGCGATCAAGGTGCTGCTGTCCGCGCTGATGGAGGAGCCCGGCTTCGCCGAACGCTTCCGGGGCGAGGCGCGCACCATGGCGACCATCAACCACCCGGGCGTCGTCGACATCTACGACTACGGCAGCGAGAACGGCACCGCCTTCCTGATCATGGAGTATGTGGAGGGCGACGCGCTCTCCCGCACCCTCTCCCGGGTCGGGCGGCTCACCCCGGCGCGCGCCATGGCGCTCATCGCCCAGGCCGCCGACGCACTGCACGCCGCGCACGAGAAGGGCATCGTCCACCGCGACGTCAAGCCCGGCAACCTGCTAGTGCGCCCCAACGGCACGCTGGTGCTCACCGACTTCGGCATCGCCCGTTCGGCGGCCGTCGCCCAGCTCACCGCGGCCGGCTCGGTGCTCGGCACCGCCTCCTACATCTCGCCCGAGCAGGCGTCCGGCGCCCAGGCCACCCCGCTGTCCGACGTGTACGCGCTCGGCGTCGTGGCCTACCAGTGCCTGTCGGGCGTACGGCCCTTCGAGGGAGAGAACCCGCTCGAGATCGCGATGCGGCACGTGCGCGACATGCCGCCGCCGCTGCCCGCGGACATCCCGCCGCCGGTGGCGCAGCTGGTCGAGCGGGCCATGGCCAAGGACCCGGCCGCCCGCTGGCCCAGCGCCGCGGCGCTCGCCCAGGCCGCCCGGCGGGTCTCCGGGCAGCCGTCCGGCGGCGGCACGGCCACCGGCCCGGCGGTCCCGCCGGGCGGCATGCCGATGGGCCCACCCGGGTCGCCCGTGGGCCAGCGCAACCCCGTCTCCGGGCCGCCGATCTCCGGCTCGCCCGTCTCGCCCGGCTATGGGCACCCGACGTCCGGCTCGCCGATGTCCGGCCCGCCGACCTCCGGCGCGGGCGGCACGCGCATCATGTCCGGCGCCATCCCGCCGCCGCCCGGCGCGGCCGCGGGCCTCGGCGGCCACGACGCGCGCGGCGCGGCCGGCGTGCCCCCGCCGCCGCCCGGCGGCGACACGGCGACGTACCTCGGCTCGACCGGTGGCTACCAGCCGTCCCCGCCGGTGGACTCGGGCGCGCGCAAGCGCAGCGGCGGCCGCAACAACGTGGTGCTCGTCGGCATCGGCGCGGTCGTGCTGCTGGTGCTGGTCGGCATCGGCGGCATCTATCTGGCCACCAAGCCCAATTCCGGCGACGGCGCGTCGCCGAACAACACGGTCGCCGCCAACTCGCCCGCACCGTCCACCCCGGCCGCGCCGACCAGCACAAAGCCGACCAGCAAACCGGTGATGGTGGAGTGCAAGCCGAGGATCCCGTTGGTCGACGCTTTCAAGAAGGAACTCGAGCGCAAGGGCCTGACCGTCAACGTCGTGGACAAGGCCACCAAGGGCGCCCTCCCGAACAGTGTCGTCCAGGTCGAACCGTGCGGGCCGGTGCCGGAGGGCGCCACGATCACCATCTACGCCAACCGGGGCGCGCTCGAAGAGCAGCCCTCGGAGCCGGCGGGCGAGCCGACCGGCAACGCCAGTCACTCTCAGTCCCCTCCCGCGCCCCGGACCAGCGCGTCAGGCTGACCAGGCTTGATCCAGACTGACCGGAACGACCCGAATGTCTTCTCGTCGCAAGACGTGGCAAGGTAAGAGTCGATGACCGAAGGACGACACGACATGACCGCCCAGCCGCGCCTCCTCGGCGGCCGTTACCAGGTCGGGGAGCTGCTCGGCTATGGCGGAATGGCCGAGGTCCATCGGGGTCGCGACCTGCGGCTCGGCCGCGACGTCGCGATCAAGACGCTGCGCACCGACCTCGCTCGCGACGCCACCTTCCAGTTGCGGTTCCGCAGGGAGGCGCAGAACGCCGCCTCCCTCAACCACCCCGCGATCGTCGCCGTCTACGACACCGGCGAGGAGCGCGGTCCGGCCGGCGAGGAACTGCCGTACATCGTCATGGAGTTCGTCAACGGCCGCACCCTCAAGGAGGTGCTTGCGGTCGAGGGGCGGCTCATGCCCCGGCGGGCCCTGGAGATCACCGCGGACATCTGCGCCGCGCTCGAGTTCAGCCATCGGCACGGGATCATCCACCGCGACATCAAGCCGGGCAACGTGATGCTCACGCAGACCGGCCAGGTCAAGGTGATGGACTTCGGCATCGCCCGGGCGCTGGCCAGCGGCGCGACGACGATGACGCAGACGTCCGCGGTGATCGGCACGGCGCAGTACCTCTCCCCGGAGCAGGCCCGCGGCGAGCCCGTCGACGCCCGCTCCGACGTCTACGCGACCGGCTGCGTGCTGTTCGAGCTGCTGTGCGGGCACCCGCCGTTCGTCGGGGACAACCCGGTGTCGGTGGCGTATCAGCACGTCCGGGAGGACCCGCGACCGCCGAGCAGCAGCAACCGAGACGTCACGCCCGAGATCGACGCGGTCGTGCTCAAGGCGCTGGCGAAGAACCCGCTCAACCGATACCAGAGCGCCGGCGAGATGCGCGCGGACGTCTTGCGCGCCGCCGCCGGCCGTCCGGTGTCGGCGCCGCCGGTGATGACCGAGGACGAGATGGCCTCGGTCATGGCGGAGCAGACCACCGCCTACCGGCCGCCGCCGGCCTCGCGCCAGCCTGCCCGCGCCAACCAGCGACAGAAGCGCAAGAGCTCCACCGGCGTGGTGGTCGCGTTGACCGCGCTCGGCCTGCTCGCCGTCGCCGCGTTGTCGATCGGCCTCTACCTGGCCAACCAGGAGTCCGAGGTGCCGATGCCGACGATCACCAATCGCACCCAGGCCGAGGCGGAGACCCTGCTGAAGCAGTCGAACCTCCACGGATCCCCGCGGCAGGATCCCTCGCAGGACTGCAAGACCGGCACGGTACTCACGCAGAACATTACGCCGGGCGCGAAGGTCAAGCCGGGGTCGCAGGTCGGCTACACGGTGTGCGGCGAGCCCACGCTGGTGCCCGTGCCGCCGGTGCTCCGGCTCGGCAAGGATGAGGCGGCCCGGCAGCTGCAGGCGGCGCACCTCGTGGTCGCCATCGATTTCAAGGACGGGATCGAGCCCAAGGACGAGGTCGTCCAGTCCGACCCGCCGTCCGGCACCCAGGTCAAGCCGGGCTCGACGGTCACGATCTTCTTGTCGAAGAACAACCAGGCCGTCATGCCCAATGTGATCGACAAGACCCCGGCGCAGGCCGAGCAGCTGCTCAACCAGGCCGGCTTCTTCAACGTCAGCACGCAGCCCATCTCGGTCAACGACCAGTCGAAGGACGGGCTCGTGGTCGCGGCGAAGCAGGCGGTCAGCAAGGTCTACGCCAAGAGCGATCAGATCGTGCTGCGGGTCGGCAAGTTCGACGACGGTGGGCCGAGCCAGAATCCGTCGACGTCGGCGCCGCCGTCGGCCAAGCCGAGCGGCAGCGCGACCCCCTGATCAATGTCGGGGCGTCACTACGTTGCGTACCCTGTGGATAACTGGTCAGTTATCCACAGGGTTGTGCACAGCCGGATCCGCTAGGCGAACGCCGCGACCCGCCGGGCCTCGACCTCGTCGACGAGCTGTGGTGCCCGCTCCAGCGCGTCCGGCAGCCCGCAGACGGCCAGCCAGTTGGCCAGCATCTGGTGCCCGCCCTGGGTGAGGACCGACTCCGGGTGGAACTGCACGCCCTCGATCGGCAGCTCGCGGTGGCGCATCGCCATCACCACGCCCGACTCGGTGCGGCCGGTCACCTCGATCTCCGGCGGGAGCGTCGACTCGACGACCGCGAGCGAGTGGTACCGCGTGGCGATGAACGGGTCCGGCAGCCCGGCGAGCACGCCCTGGCCCTTGTGCTTCACGAGCGAGGTCTTGCCGTGCAGGAGCTCCGGGGCGCGGGTCACGGTGGCGCCGAACGCGGCACCGAACGCCTGGTGTCCGAGGCAGACGCCGAAGATCGGGAGCTTTCCGGCGTACTGCTCGATCACCGCCATGCAGATACCGGCCCGTTCCGGCGTGCCCGGGCCGGGGGAGAGCAGCACGCCGGCCGGCCTCGCCGCACCGACCTCGGCCACGGTGATCTCGTCGTTGCGGCGGACGTCACACTCCACGCCGAGCTGGCCGAGGTACTGCACCAGGTTGAAGACGAAGGAGTCGTAGTTGTCGATGACGAGGACGCGCAATCGGCTCACCTAACTCGGTAGTACAACGGGCGGCTTCGTGGCCGTGGGGCCCGTCGAGGGCCGCGGTGACGGGCTTTCCACGGTGATGTCGGCGCCGGGGTCGGTGCTCTCCACCTGGACGTCGTAGAACGGCAGGATCGGCTCGACGGCGGGGAAGACCTGATACCACAGCAGGGCGCCGATCCCGGCGACGAGCACCGCCGAGACCAGCGCCTTGAGTTGCCACTGCCTGAACGGGATGTGCCGCCAGATCCAGGAGTACACGCGCTCAGCCCTTCAGCTCGGCCGGGTCGCCGTCGGAGACGGGCTGGCTGCGCTTGAGCTCGGCATGCACGACGAGCCGCTGATAGTTGTTGAACTTGGGGTTGCAGGTGGTCATCGTCAGCATCGCCTTGGTCGGCTTCTCGCCGGGCTTGCCGGGCACGGGCGCCACCACCTGCACGGCGTTCGGCAGCACGATCTCGTGGCTGGTGACCAGGTAGACATACCAGGTGTCGGCCGTCTTGACGATCACCGGATCGTCGGGCTTGAGCTGGTCGAGGTCCCACCAGATGGCCGGCGTGCGGTGCCCGGCCATGGAGAAGTTGCCGAGCTGCCCCGGCATCGCCGTGTCCGGGTAGTGGCCCGGTGCGTAGCGGATGTCGGCCGGCGTGACGCCCTGCACGACCGCCCACTTCTTGTTCATCCGCGGGATGTGCACGGAGGCGATGACGGCGCCGTTGGCCGGCTTCACCGCGGCCGGCGTCGCGCTGGGGCCCACCGTCGGCGGCGGCTGCGCCCACTGCTGCTCGAGCTGGTGGTTGAGTTCGTCCTGGTGCTCGTTGACGATCGCCGCCTTGCCCCAGATCTCGTAGCCGGCGAACAGCAGCACGATCAGACCGAAGGTGATGAGCACCTCGCCCGTGCCCCGGCTGATGGTGCGCGCCACGGAGCCGAACGTCGTCCTGGTGTATTCGGAGTACACGCTCCGGTACCCTTCCTCGGTGCGGACCGGGCGCAGTGGCACCACGATGGCGCCCTTGGGCGCCTCGGCTGCGTCCGGCTGATCCTCGGGGGTGGGCGGGGCCGGTTCGTCGGGCCTGTCGGAGGGGGGCCTCGGTGGAAGTTTCCTCAGCACCGCGGTCGGGTCCGCGGAAGGTTCACTGAATTTCGGAATATAGGCGGTTTGGCCGGGGTCGGGGGCGACTTTCGGAATTATCGCGGTCGCGTCGCCGGGATCCTCGGCCCTGATGCGGGGCAGCATGGTGGTGGCGATGTCGTCCTGGTCGAGGGCCCGGTGACGGGGGCGGTGATCCATGCCGGCCTGCCCCGGTCACGACCCGGACCGTGCGGCGCGCAGCGCCGTCGAGCCGTCATATGCCCTGGCCTGCACATCCGCCTCCACACGCACCTGGTAGCCGAGCCCGAAGGTGTCGGCGGCCTCCTTGAACAACCGAACCCCCTCGGAGACTTCGAGCGCGCGCTGAAGTCCTGCCTGGTCGCCGATGGCGGCGATCTCGAACGGGGGCGAATAGACCTGGCCGTCGAGCAGTAGCGTGTTACCCACGCAGCGTACCGCGCTCGTCGAGATAACCCGGACACCCATCAGCGTCATCGCCTCGGCTCTGCCGGACCACAGCGCATTGACCACGGCCTGTACGTCCTGCTGGTGGACGACCAGGTCATCGGGAGTGGCGCCGGCCGGGCGGGAGCCGTCGGCGCGGCGCGGGGCGTCGTCGAGCACGACCACCACGCCGGGGC
>NZ_JBEPDB010000031.1:0-82957 GCF_040300025.1 Dactylosporangium sp. NPDC000555
GCGTCCTGGAATGGCCGGTCGCCCTCGCGGCCGCCGCCGGGGTCTGGGTAGCCACCCGCGAACGCCGCACCCCCGCCACCACCGGGTGATGGCGCACGTGCTCCGAGCATGAGGTTCGACCTGGACCCTGTGGGTAGCTCGGCGAGATGACGAGAACTGAGCAGGGTAAGGGTGCCGTGATCGTCACCGGCGCGAGCCGGGGTATCGGCGCCGCGATCGCCCAGAAGCTGGCTGACGACGGGTACGGCGTGGTGGTGAACTACGCGGCGGACGCGGCCGGCGCCGAGTCGGTGGTCTCCACCATCCGTGAGCACGGGGGCCGGGCCGTCGCTGTACGCGCGGACGTGGCGGCACCGGATGACGTCGCGAACCTGTTCGACCGGGCGCGGCAGGAGATGGGTCCGTTGACCGCGCTGGTCAACAACGCCGGGATCATCGGCGAGCAGGCGCGCATCGATGAGCAGGACGCCGACGAGCTGACCCGGCTGATGCAGATCAACGTCGTGGGGCCGATGGTGTGCGCCAGGCACGCCGTGCAGGCGATGTCGACCGCGCACGGCGGCTCCGGTGGCTCCATCGTCAACATCGCCTCGGTCGCCGCCCGGGCGATCCCGGGAATATCGGGATTCGTGCCGTACGAGGCCACGAAAGGCGCGGTGGTGACGTTCAGCCGGGGCCTGTCGAACGAGGTCGCCCCCGAGGGGATCCGTGTCAACAGCGTCTCGCCGGGCGTCATCGACACGGACATGGCAGGGGAGACCACCGGTGCGAGGCAGGCCGGCGCGAGCAGCCCGATCGGTCGCGTGGGCCGGCCCGACGAGATCGCCAACACCGTGTCGTGGCTGGTTTCGCCGGCGGCGTCATACGTCACCGGTACCGACGTGACCGTCTCCGGCGGCATGTGACGATCTGCGCGCTCCCCCGGATCATGGGCCGTCCGGCAGGTACCACTGGTGTGGCGCGATAAGCCGGTGGATGGAGTCCGGGCCCCATGATCCGGGGTCGTACTGCTGCACGGCTGGTGGATCCTCCAGCAACGGGGCGGACACCTCCCAGAGCCGCTCGATGCCGTCGGCGCGGGTGAACAGCGACTGGTCGCCCTGCATCGCGTCGAGGATGAGCCGTTCGTAGCCGGCCAGCGCGTGCCGGGTGCAGAACGAGTCCGCGTACCGGAACGTCATGGTCGCCTCGCCGAGGCGCATGCTGGCGCCGGGCATCTTGGCCAGGAAGCGGGCCGCGATCCAGCCCGGATCGTCGAACTCGATCACCAACTCGTTGCTGGGCGTGGCGTTCGTCGTGTCCGGGTCCAGCGCGAACATCCGCAGGGCCGGCTGTTTGAGCCCGAGGGTGACCACCTGCCGCTTCTGCCCGAGCGACTTGCCGGAACGCAGGTAGAACGGCACCCCCGACCAGCGCCAGTTGTCCACCTCCACGCGCGCGGCGATGAACGTCTCGGTCTGCGAGGCGGGGTCGACGCCGGGCTCGTCGCGGTAGCCGCGGTACTGGCCGCGAACCACGCGGCCGGCGTCCAGCGGCGACATCGCCTCGAAGACCTTGGTCGTCTCGTCCCGAAGCTGTTTGGCCGCCAGGGAGGTGGGCGGCTCCATCGCCACGAAGCCCAGCACCTGGAACAGGTGCGTGACGATCATGTCGCGGAACGTGCCGGTGTCTTCGAAGAACCCGGCTCGGCCCTCGATCCCGATCGTCTCCGGCACGTCGATCTGCACGTGGCTGATGTGCTCACGGTTCCAGATCGGCTCGAACAGTCCGTTGGCGAACCGCAGGGCGAGGATGTTGTCGACCGACTCCTTGCCGAGGAAGTGGTCGATGCGGAACACCTGGGACTCGTCGAAGGTGGCGTGGATGGTGTCGTTGAGCGCGCGGGCGGACGCCAGATCCGTGCCGAACGGCTTCTCGACGATGACGCGTGCGTTGCTCGCCAGCCCGGTGTCGCCGAGCATGCCGATCGTGGGCGTGAAGCCCCGCGGCGGTACGGCCAGATGGAACAGCCGGCGCGGGTGCCCCCCGATCGCCTTCTCGGCCGCCGTCACCGCGTCGAGCAGTGGTTGCGGATCCGTTGGTACCGCCGCGCCGAAGGACAACGATTCGGCGAACTCGTGCCACGCCTCGCCGGTCGGCTCCGCCAGCCCGAACTCGGCCACGGCGTCCCTGGCGTGGTGGCGGAACTCGTCGTCGGTGATCGCGGACCGGGCCGAGCCGACAATCCGATACCTGGCGGGCAACAGACCGGCCTTCGCCAGGCTGAACAGCCCCGGCAGCAACTCGCGTCTGGCAAGGTCCCCGGTGGCGCCGAACAGCACGATCACGTGGTCGTCGCGGGGCGCACCATTGCTCTCCCGCCGCGCCGCGACGGATTCCCTGGTACCGGAGCCGGGCACCGCATACCGAACGCTCATGATCCCTGGTCACTCCGACCGTTGCGGGTGTCTTCTGTTATCCAATGCTCGTACCCGGCTCGGCCGCTCGTACACCGGCCGGCCGCTGCGGTCACAGGCCGCACTGCTCCAGCAGGCGCAGCCAGATCTCGCTGACGGTCGGGAACGGCGGGACGGCGTGCCACAACCGGTCGAGGGGGACCTCCGCGTTCACCGCGATGGTGGCCGAATGCAGCATGTCGGCCATGTCCGGGGCGACGAAGGTGGCCCCGAGCAGCACCCGGCGCTCCTCGTCGACAACCAGCTTCGCCCGGCCGTCGTAGCCGACGCCGCGGACCATGGCGCCGGGGACCTCGCCGATGTCGTGCTCCACGGCGCGGATGGTGAAGCCGTCGGCGCGGGCCCGCGACTCGGTGCGCCCCACCATGCTCACCTGCGGCTCGGTGAACACGACCTGGGGGGCGCCCCGGTCGTCGGCGGTGTCGCGCAGCCCTGGTGCGTCGTCGGGGGCGCCGCCGGCGCGGGCGGCGATCACGTCGCCGCACACCCGGGCCTGGTACTTGCCCATGTGGGTGAGCAGGTTGCGGCCGTTGACGTCGCCGACGGCGTACAGCCAGCCGTCGTTGACGGCGGTGGCCCGCATGCTGGCGTCGACCTCGATCGGGCCGTTTACCCGCAGGCCGATCGTGTCTAGCCCGATGTCGCCGACCGCCGGCCGGCGGCCGGTGCCGACCAGGATCTCGTCAGCGTCGATCCGATCGCCGTCCTCGGTGTGCACGGTCACCGGGCCACCGGGGATCGGCCGCTCGACGCGGCCGGCCGAGCGGCCGAAGCGCACGTCGATGCCCGAGTCCCGCAACGAGCGCGTCACGAGCTCGCCGGCGAACGGCTCGGCCTGGGCGAGCAGCCGGTCGCCGCGCACGAGCACGGTCGTCTCCTGGGCGCCGAGCGAGTGCAGTGCCTGGGACATCTCGCAGGCCACCGGCCCGGCGCCGATCACCGCCAGCCGTTTGGGTACCTGCTGGACGCTGGTCGCCTCCCGGTTGGTCCACGGGTGGGCCTCCCGCAGTCCGGGTATGCCGGGAATCGCCGGCGTGCTGCCGGTGGCGATGACGACGGCGTGCCGGGCCCGCAGCGCGCGTGTGCCGCCCTCCGGCGTCGTGACCTCGGCGCGCAGTGCCCCCGCCAGCCGTCCGCGGCCCCGCACGAACGTCGCCGGGAACTTCTCGATCGCGTTCACCACGTGGCCGTCGTCGCCGTGGGACACCGTGTCGTCGCGGTGGGCCAGCACCGCGGCGGCGTCGATCGGGCCGCGCAGCTGCAGCCCCGGCATCCGGTCCACCTCGGCCGCCAGCTCCATCGGCCACAGCAGCGCCTTGCTCGGAATGCACGCGTAGTACTCGCACTCACCCCCGGCCAGGCGCTCCTCGACCACGGCCGCGGTCAGGCCACCTCGCGCAGCGCGTGCGGCGACGCTCACCCCGACCGGCCCAGCGCCGATCACGATCACGTCGAAGACATCAGCCGTATCCGCCATGACACACCCCTCCAGACGTTGGACGTGGCGTCCCGGTGTGACTTCCCGGCGGCCCGGCGATCGAACCCCTTTCAAGCTCCCCTCTTGCCTGGGCCACGCTGAGCTGGTACGAATGCTCAACTCAGAACTCAGGTTCATGTATATGAACCACCTGGCCGACCGGCCTGAAGGCTGGGGTATCCACGGAAGGAGTCAGATGACCGGGATCTTCACCGGTAAAGTCATGACCGTCCTCGGGCCCATCGAGCCGGAGGCGATGGGTAACACCCTCACCCACGACCATCTGATGGTCGACGGGTGGGGACTGCGCCAGCTGTACGAGGCAATCCTCGACGACGAGGAGATCGCCGTCGAGGAGGTCCGGCGGTTCGCGGCCGCCGGCGGGCGGACGATCTGCGACCCGACGAACATCGGGCTGAAACGCGACCCGCAGGCACTGCGCCGGATCAGCGCGGCCACCGGCGTCAACGTCGTGATGGGCGCCGGCTGGTACCGCGAGATGGTCTACCCCGACTACATCGCCACCGAGAGCACCGAGGCGCTGGCCGGCCGGCTGATCGCGGAGATCGTCGACGGCGTCGACGGCAGCGGCATCCGGCCGGGCTTCATCGGCGAGATCGGCACCGAGCGCGGATACATCAGCCCGGCCGTGGAACGGGTGTTCCGCGCCGCCGCCCGGGCGCACCAGCGGACCGGCTGCCCGATCATGACCCACACCACCCACTGGGGCGAGCTGGCGCTCGAGCAGCTCGACCTGCTCGCCGAGGAGCGGGTCGACCCGGCGCGCGTGATCGTGTCGCATCTCGGCGACCGGCGCGGCGTGCGATGGTGGCTGCCGATCGCCGAGCGCGGCGCCTGGCTCAACTTCGACAACCTGGCCTTCGTGCAGGGCTACGCGCCCCTGTCGTTCCGGGCCGACAACGTCGCCGAGCTGTGCGCCATGGGACTGGCCGGGCAGCTGATGCTGTCCAACGACATCTGCGAGCTGGGCCAGCTCGCCGCGTACGACGGACCGGGCTACGCCAACGTGATCGAGAACTTCCTGCCCATGCTGCGCGACCGCGGGGTGTCCGAAGAGGACATCCACCGCATGACGGTCGCCAACCCCGCACGGGCGTTCGCGTACTCGACGCCCGTCGTGACCGCGTCATGAGCGGCGAAGGTTTCGTGTTGCGCGGTGGTCTGGTCTGCGATCCGGAGGCCGGCTCCCTGACCCCGGGCGACGTCGTCGTGCGGGACGGGCGGATCGCGGCACCCGCGACGGCGGGCCAGACGGACCGGATCGTGGACGTGTCCGGGCTGGTGGTCGCGCCGGGGCTGGTCGACCTGCACACGCACGTATTCGTCGGCCAGGATCTCGGCGTCGACCCCGACGTCGCCGGCCCGCCCAGCGGGGTGACGACCATGGTCGACACCGGCAGCGCCGGCGCGCACCTGTTCGGGGCCTTCGTCCGCGGTACCGTCGAGAAGGCCCGCACCCGGATCGCGGCGTTCATCAACATCTCCAGCGTCGGCACCACGAGCATCATGCTCTCCGGCGAGCTGAAGACCCTCGCCTACGTCGACCCCGCGAGCTGCCGCGCGGCGATCGACGCCCACCGGGACCGGATCGTGGGCGTGAAGGTCCGGGCGTCCGCCGACGTGGCCGGCGACAACGGCGTGGTGGCCCTGGACCGCGCCCGCGAGGTCGCCGACGCCGAGGGGCTGCCGCTGATGGTGCACCTTGGGCCGCCGCCGGCGTCCCTGGCCGACATCCTGGCCCGGCTCGGGCCGGGCGACATCCTCACCCACTGCTTCACCGGCCTGTCCGGGACGCCACTCACCGAGCACGGCCGGGTGCTCGACCTGGTCGCCGAGGCCCGGCAGCGCGGCGTGCTCTTCGACGTCGGGCACGGCATGTGCGGGTTCGACGTGGAACAGGCCCGGGCGGCGGTGGCGGCCGGGTTCCTGCCGGACACGATCAGCTCCGACCTGCACACCTACTCCCGGGACATCGTCGGGGGCCTGCCGGACGTGATGGCGAAGTTCCTCGCGCTCGGCGTCGGCCTGCCCGACGTGGTCCGCCGCGTGACGATCGTGCCCGCCCGGGTCGCCGGGTTGGACGGCGCCGGCGTGGGGAGCCTGCGTCCCGGGGCACCGGCGGACCTCGCGGTGCTGCGGGTGAGCGACGGCCCGTCCCCCACCGTCTCGGCCGCGCTGACCGTCCGGGACGGCGAGATCGTACACACCGCCTCGAACTGAAAGGATCGACGCAGATGGACATCTACGCGGAGCTGGGCATCCGGACCATCATCAACGCGGTCGGGCCGGCCACCCGGCTGGGTGGCCTGCCGCTGTCCGGCGAGGTCGTCGAGGCCATGCGGGCGGCGGGCGCGCGCAATGTGCGCATGGACGAGCTGCAGGAGGCGGCCGGTGCCGAGATCGCCGCGCTGCTCGGCGCGCCGGCCGCCTATGTCACCAGCGGTGCGGCGGCGGCGTTGAGCCTGGCCACCGCGGTCTGCCTGGCCGGCGACCGGCCGGCGGCGATCGACGCGCTGCCGGAGGTGTCCGGGCCGCGCCGCCGGGTCATCATCCAGCGGGCGCACCGGGACCCGTACGACCACGCGCTGACCGCGGTGGGCGCGGAGCTGGTGGAGATCGGCTATCCGGGCTCCACCCGCCCCGACGAGCTGCTGCGCGAGCTGGACGAGCGGGCCGCGCTGGTGCTGTGGCGGCCCGGGCGGGGCGGTGACCACCTGAGCGTGGCCGAGGTGTCGCGGCTGGCGCACCGGGCCGGGGTACCGGTGCTCGTGGACGCCGCCATGGACGTGCCGCCCCTGCGACGGCTCGCGGCGCTGTTCGACGGCGGCGCCGACCTGGTGGCGATCAGCGGCGGCAAGGCGTTCCGCGGCCCGCACACCGCCGGGATCCTCTGTGGCCGGGCCGACCTGGTCTCCGCGGTCGCGCTGCACCACCAGGACATGGACATCCGGCCCAGCACCTGGCAACGCTCGGAGGTGAGCGGCGCCGACCCGGTCCGCGGCCGGCACGGCATCGGCCGGGGCATGAAGGTTGGCCGCGAGCAGATCGTCGGGCTGCTGGTCGCGCTGCGGGCGTTCGTCCGGGACCCGGACGCCCACCACCGGCACGGGACGCGGGAGCTGGCCGACATCCGGGCCGCGCTGGAGGCGGACGGGCGGTGCACGGTCCGGGACGGCTACGAGCACCACCTGGACGTGCCGGTGCTCGAGATCGACCTGTCCGGGTCCGGTCGCACGGCCGACGAGGTGGTGCGGGAGCTGGACCGGGGCGCGCCGCGGGTCCACGTCGGCGAGGACCTCGCCTGGCGGGGCGTGCTCGTGGTCAGTCCGATGGGACTGCACGACGGCGACGGGGCCGCGCTGGCGAAGCGGCTGATCGAGGTGCTCGATGACCGCCACCCGTAACACCTCGCCGGACGTCCGGTCCACGGCCGGCGTCAAGTCGGCCGAACGGGCGCTGGATCTCATGGAGTACCTCGCGGCGCACCGCTCCGGCGCGACGTTCCCGCAGATCTGTCAGGACCTGGGCTTCCCCAAGAGCAGCCTGCACGCGCTGCTGGGCACGCTGGTCGGCCGTGGCTGGATCCATTTGGACGAGGAGCGGCGGCGCTACCGGATCGGGGTGCGGGTCTGGGAGACCGCGCAGAGCTTCGGATACCTGGACAACCTCGCCGGCCGGGCCGAGCCGCACCTGCGGGCGGCCCGCGACGAGCTCGACGAGACCGTCCAGCTGGCCGTGCTCGACGGCATCGACAACGTCTACATCGCCAAGGTCGAGGCCGACCATCCGCTGCGGCTGGTGTCCCGGGTCGGGATGCGGCTGCCCGCCTACGCGACCGGCCTGGGCAAGGTGCTGCTGGCCTACCTCGATCAGTCGGACCTGGAGGCACGCTTCAAGGGCGTGACCATGCGCGGGTTCACCCAGCACACCATCGCCACGCCGCAGCAGCTGTTCGAGCGGGTCAAGGAGATCCGTGCGCGCGGCTTCGGCGAGGACGACGGCGAGTACACCCCAGGGGTCTTCTGCGTCGCCGTGCCGGTCAGGGACGGCACCGGGCGGGTGGTGGCCGCGATGAGCTGCTCCATCCCCCGCGTGCGGCTCGATGAGGGGCCAGCCCACCGCGACCACCTGGTGAACACGCTGATCCGCCACTGCGACGCGATGTCCCGCGACCTCGGCTGGCGAGGCGGCGCGGCGTGAACGCCGGTGGCCGGCCCGCGGCTACCGGAGGCCGGCGCGGGGGCGGGCGGCCGCGGCGCCGGCGTGGATCAGGTTTGCGGACAGCAGCAGCTCGCGGTCGTCCAGGACGGTCACGGTGGGGGCGTCGGCGACCACCCGGTGCTGCTCGCTGAAGACGACGCAGCGGTCGGCCAGGTCCGGCAGCGTGTCCAGGTCGTGGGTGGCCAGGACGATGGTCTTGCCGGCCGAGCGCAGCTGCTCCAGCAGCTCGATCAGCCAGAACTGGGTGCGCGGGTCCAGCGCCGCGGTCGGCTCGTCGAAGAGCAGGACCTCGGGGTTCATCACCAGCACCGACGCGATCGCGACCCGCTTCTTCTGGCCGCCGGAGAGCTGGAACGGGGCGCGGTCGGCCAGGTCGGCGATGTCGAGCATGGACAGGACGTCGTCGACGCGGGTGTTGGCGGCGTCGCGGTCCAGCCCGAGCTGGAGGCAGCCGAAGGCGACCTCCTCGCGTACCGACGGGGAGAAGACCTGCGCGTCGGAGTTCTGGAACACGAAGCCGACGCGGGCGCGGAAGCCGTGGTTGAACTGCTCGTCCTCGAGCTTGTCCTCGGTGACCTCCTCGCCGAACGCGGTGAACGTGCCGCTGTCGGCGAACAGCAGGCCGTCGAGGAGCTTGAGCAGCGTGGACTTGCCGCAGCCGTTGGCGCCCAGCAGCGCCACCGTCTCGCCGCGCTCCACGCGCAGGCTCACGCCGTCGAGAGCGGTGAAGCGGTCCAGGTATCGGTAGCGCAGGTCCCGGCACTCGAAGACGGTGCTCATCGTCCCACCTTGTAATCGGCCACCAGGATCGCCGCGGCCAGGGCGGCGGCGAACAGCGTGAACGCGATGTCGGCGCCGCGCAGCCGGAAGCCGCTGAGTGTGCGGGCGTTGCCGGTGTAGCCGCGCGCGGTCATCGCCTGGTGCACCTCCTCGGAGAGCTGGTGGGCCTTGCCGAAGAGGGTACCGGCGCCGGCGGCGACGAACCGGCGGCCCGACTTGACCTCGCCGCGGCCGGTGTCGGCGACGAGGGTGCGGGCCTTGCGCGCGGTGTACATGTCGTCGACGGCGTCGAGGAGCAGGAAGAGGTACCGGTAGGCCATGCCGATGATGAGCACGAAGATCTTCGGTACCCCGAGGGCGCGCAGCGCGGCCAGCAGCCGCGCCCACGGCGTGGTGAGGGTGAGCAGCACGACGAGCGAGATCGAGGTGGCCACCCGGGCCACGATGATCCCGGCGCCGTGCAGGCCCTGCTCCGTGACGCCGTGGGTGTGGCCGTGCCAGTGCCACAGCGGCAGCAGCACCTCACCGGGCGTGACGACGGAGAGGGTGGCCGGCAGGACCACGATCCCGGTGAAGATCGGGATGAACAGCCAGACGCGCTTGATGAAGTACCCCAGCGACAGCCCGGAGGCGACGGCGAGCGCGACGGTGGCCGCGTAGGCGCCGACCAGGATCGGCAGCGAGTGCACGAGCGCGACGACGACCAGCAGGCCGACCATCGTGACCAGCTTGACCCGCGGGTCGAGCCGCTGCAACAGGCCCCGGCCGGCGGCGATGTCCTCGGAGAACATCGCCTGGCGCAGGACGCCGGTGGCGCCGGCCAGGGTCTTGCCCACGAAGCTGCCCTTGCGCCGCTTGCCGATGCAGCCGCACGGGCACAGCCCGACCTCGGGCTGCAGCAACCAGGCCGGCGTGCTGGTCATGCCGGAACCTCCGCTTCGCTCCGGCTGCGGCATGACTGGGACCTGAGCCCATGATGACCAGCCCCTCCGCCCGGTCTGGCTCGATGAGGCTTCGCAATGATCGACCCAGACCAGGCGCCGCTTCGCTCCGGACTGGTCATGACCCGGCCGCGTTGGACGGCACCGGCGAGACGGGCGGGGTGTCGAGGTCGGCCGCCTCCCGCTCGCCGCCGCGCAGCCGGCCGATGAGCCAGGTGATGCCGAAGACGAGGGCCGCGACGACGACCACGCCGATGAGGGCCGAGAGGATGTACTGCCACCAGCTGCCGTCGCCGTAGTCGGGCAGCAGCGTGCTGCCCCAGAAGTCGGTGTACTTCTGCAGCCCCTCGGGCACGGCCCCGAGGTGGTACTTGGCCAGGTCGAGGTCCTCGGGGGCGTCCTCGCCGAACGCCCCGCCGGGTGCGAGCAGGCCGAGCGGGCTGACCAGGGCCATGATCCCGAGGGTGACCAGCGCGGCGCGGACCGGGCTGACGGGCCTGCGCCGCACCTCCCGCTCGGTCAGCGGTACCTCGGGTGCGTTGATCCGCAGCAGCGGCACGTTGGCCCGCTGCAGGTAGGCGACCACCCCGCCGGTGAGGACGCCCTCGACCACGCCCGCGATGATCAGGTGGGCGATCATCATCGCCGGGATCGCCTGGGAGAGGTGGAACGGGGCGTACAGCGGGGTGCCGTCTGCCTTGTGGAACAGGTCGGGCTGGATGCCGAACTCGACCGCGGTGGCCAGCGCGGAGGCGTTGAGCCCGACGTAGGCGCCGGCGACGGCGGCCCACACCCGCCGGCCGGAGGTCAGCGCGGTGTTGCGGGTGAGCAGCCGGTAGACGCCGTAGGACACGAACGGCAGCACCACCGCCATGTTGAACGCGTTGGCCGGAAACGCCAGGATGCCGCCGTCGCCGAAGAACAGCGCCTGGATGAGCAGGGCTATGGACACGGCTATGCAGGCCGCCCACGGCCCGAGCAGGATCGCGATCAGCCCGCCGCCGACCGCGTGCGCGGTGGTGCCGTCGGGGATCGGGATGTTGAACATCATCACCACGAACGAGAACGCCGCGCCGAGCGCCACCAGCGGCACGTACCGGCTCTTCACGACCTTCTTGACCCGCCGCGCCGACTGCCACCACAGCGGCAGCATGGCCACGCCGAACGCGGCGCAGGTCTGCGGACTCAGATACCCGTCCGGAATGTGCATGACGCCTCCCCTGTCACGCGCCTCCTTGGCGTTATCCGCAGTCTGCGGCTATCGCAATTGCTTTGCAACAACAAGCAGCATGCGTGAAACGGGATCATCGTCACCCGCATCGGCGGCTACGCGTTCACGGCCGCCGAGCGTGCCACCGGATCGTGAACGCCGCCGTCCCGTCGGCTGAACGTCCGGCGGCGTGTTTAGCCGTGGCCGGCGGCGGTAGACCCTCGGTGATGGAGCCGTCACAGATGTTGCCCGCGCGCGAGCAGATGGCCTTCACGCTCGGGTTCCACATCATCCTCGTGCCCTTCGGGCTGGCGTTCACGTTCCTGATGCTGATCGCCGAGTACCGCGGGCTGCGCCGGGGCGACGAGGCGGCGCTGCGGCTGGCACGGCAGTGGTCGCACGTCGCGGCGGTGCTCTTCGCCGTCGGCGCGGTGTCCGGCACCGTGCTGTCGTTCGAGCTGGGGCTGCTGTGGCCGGGGCTCATGGGCCGCTTCGGGGCGGCGTTCGGCATCCCGTTCGCGATCGAGGGGTTGTTCTTCTTCCTCGAGGCGATCTTCATCGCGGTGTACATCTACGGCTGGGACCGCCTCCGCGGCCGGGCGCACTTCTGGACCGGCGTGCCGGTCGTGATCGCCGGCATCGGCGGCACGCTGTCGGTCGTCGCGGCCAACGCCTGGATGAACCAGCCGGCCGGGTTCACCCTGCGCGACGGCCGGGTGACCGACGTGCGGCCGCTCGCCGTCATCTTCAACGGGGCGTTCTGGTATGAGGCACTGCACATGCTGCTGGCCGGCTACATGGTCGCCGGCTTCCTCACCGCCGCCGTCTACGCCCGCGCCGTGCACCGCGACCGCACCGACCGCCACGCCCGGCTGGGGCTGCTCATCCCGCTGACCATGGCGGCGATCATCACCCCGGCGCAGATCGTCGTCGGCGACATCGCCGCCCGCGAGGTGTTCCACCGCGAACCCGCGAAGTTCGCCGCGATCGAGCTGGTGCCGGAAACCGCCACCCACGTGCCGGAGATCCTCGGCGGCTACTACCGTGACGGCAGGGCACACCTCGGCCTGCCGATCCCCTACGGCGCGTCGATCCTGTCCGGGTACCGGCCCGGCACCGAGATCCTCGGCCTGAACGTCGTGCCGGTCGAGGTCCGACCGAGCGACCACGAGATCACGGTGACGCACCTGGCCTTCGACGTCATGATCGGCGCCGGCATGTTCCTGCTGGCGCTGTCGGCCTGGTTCGCCCTCGCGTGGTGGCGGCACCGGGACGTGCCCCGCGGGCGCTGGTTCCCCCGCGCCACGATCGCCGCCGGCATCCTCGTCGTCGTCGCGCTGGAGGCCGGCTGGGTCGTCACCGAGGTCGGCCGGCAGCCCTGGACGGTCGTCGGACACCTGCTCACCCGCGACGCCGTGACACGCTCCGGCGACGTGTGGCTGTTCTTCGCCGCGACGCTGCTGCTCTACGCCGCCGTCGCCGCCGCGACCGTGCACGCCCTGCGGGTGCTGCGCCGCCGCTGGCACGAGCAGGGCGCCGGCCCACCCGACGTGCCTTACGGCCGGTGACGGCGTGAGCACGTTCGCCGCCGTGGTGCTGTTCACCGGTGTCGTCGCCTACGCCGTGCTGGGCGGCGCCGACTACGGGGCCGGGTTCTGGGACCTGACCGCAGGCGGCGCAAAGCGCGGCCGCGCACCCCGCCACCTCATCGACATGGTCCTCGCCCCCGTGTGGGAGGCCAACCACGTCTGGCTGATCTTCTGCCTGGTGATGCTGTGGACCGGGTTCCCGGCCGCGTTCGCCGCCATCACCACCACCCTCTACGTGCCGCTGGGCCTGGCCGCACTCGGCGTGGTGATCCGCGGCTGCGGATTCGCCTTCCGCAAGGCCTTCACCGCCACCGAGCACCAGCGCGCCGCCGGGGCCGCGTTCGCGTTCTCCTCCGTGCTCACCCCGTTCTTCCTCGGCACCGTGGCCGGGGGCATCGCGTCCGGACGGGTGCCGTCCGCCGGCGGCGGCGACCCGCTGTACAGCTGGCTGAACCCCACCTCGCTGCTCGGCGGGGTTCTCGCGGTCCTCGTGTGCGCGTTCGTCGCGGCCGTGTTCCTCACCGCCGAGGCGCGCCGGCGCGGCTACCACGGCCTGCGCCGCTACTTCGCCCGGCGGGCCCGCATCGGCGCGCTGGCCGCCGGGGTCGTCGCCGTGGCCGGGATCGGCGTCCTGCACGCCGACGCGCCGCACCTCACGCACGGTCTGCTCACCCGCGGCCTGCCGCTCATGATCATCTCTGCCGCGTGCGGACTGGGGTCGCTGACACTGCTGCGCCACGCCCCGCCACGCGTCGCGCAGGCAGCCGCGGTCGGCGCGGCGGCGACGGTCGTGGCCGGCTGGGGCGTGGCGCAGTACCCCTACCTGCTCGGCAACCACCTCACCATCGCCGAGGCCGCCGCGCCGGCGCCGACCCTGCTGGCACTGACCGTCGTGGCCGCCGCCGCGCTGATCCTCGTCGTGCCGTCGCTGGCGCTGCTGTACGCCCTGCACCAGACCGGCGACCTCGGCGGCACCTGACGCGCCGGTCAGCCGACCGCGGCGGGCGGGCGGCGGTAGAGCTCGGCGACGGCGGCGATGTCCGCGTCGGCCAGCCCCGCCGCCGACGCGGCCTCGTACCGCCGGTGGACCGTATCCGCGTCGGGCAGCTCCACGCCCGCGCCCCGGGCCAGCTCGACGGCCAGGCGGGCGTCCTTCGCGCCGAGCGTGTTGCTCCACCACGTGTCCCGGGCGCCGGTGAGCACGTCCTCGAAGCGGTTACGGACCCCCTCCACCAGCGGGCTGTCGCCGAGCAGCTCCCGCAGCTGGTCGTCGGACAGGCCGCCGGCCCGGCCGAGCGCGACCGACTCGGCCAGCGCCACGACCTCCGACAGCAGCAGCAGGTTGGAGGCCAGCTTCGCCGCGCCGGCCAGCGACGGCGAGTCGTACTGGCGCACCGCCGGCGACAGCGCCCCCAGGACCGGGCGCAGCCGGTCGACGAGGGCCCGGTCGCCGCCGGCGAGCAGGATCGCCTGACCAGCCCGCACGGCGACCGGGTTGCCGAGGATCGGCAGGGCAAGGTACCGGCCCGGGAACCCGGCGGCCAGCTCCGCGCTGAGGCTCGGCGAGACCGTGGAGCAGTCGACGTAGACGGCCCGCTCCTCCAGCGCCTCCCGCAGCGGCCCGAAGGCCACCGACCGCACGGCGTCGTCGTTGGCGAGCATGGTGACCGCGACGTCCGCGCCGCGCACGGCGTCGGCCACCGCCCGCACCTCCCGCGCGCCCGTGGCCACGACGTCGGCGGCCCGTCCCGGCGTGCGGTTCCACACCCGCACCCGGTGCTCACCCTGCAGCAGCCGCGCGGCGATCGCGCGGCCCATGTTGCCCATGCCGAGCACGGCGATGTCCATGGGCCCGCCGCTACCCGGGCCACCGGCCACCAAACCCGCGATGATCATCCACCGCTACCAGTCGTGCACGGTGCCGTCGGCGAGGCGGTTGTACGGCAGATACGCCCGCACATACGGGTACTTGCCCGCCTCGTCGACATCGAGCTCGACCCCGAGACCCGGCCGCTCCCCCGGGTGCAGCAGCCCGCCCGACCACGTGAACGACTGCTGGAAGACCCGGTCGGTCCGTGCGCCGTGCATCATGTACTCCTGGATGCCGAAGTTGTGGATGGCCAGCCCCAGGTGCAGGGCGGCGGCCATGCCGACCGGCGAGATGTCGGTCGGGCCGTGCATCCCGGACTTGATCTGGTACTGCGCGGCGAAGTCGAGGACCTTCCGCAGGTGCGTGATCCCGCCCGTGTGCGTCACCGCGCCGCGCACGTAGTCGATCAGCTGCTCGCGGATGATCTGCTGGTAGTCGAAGACGGAGTTGAACACCTCCCCGATCGCCAGCGGCGTGACCGTATGCTGGCGCACCAGCCGCAGCGCCTCCTGGTTCTCCGCGGGCGTGCAGTCCTCGAGCCAGAACAGGTCGTACGGCTCCAGCGACCGGCCCAGCCGCGCCGCCTGGATCGGGGTGAGCCGGTGGTGCGCGTCGTGCAGCAGCGGCAACTGCGGCCCGAACTCGTTGCGGACCGCCTCGAACACCGTCGGCAGGTGCCGCAGGTAGGAGCGGGTGTCCCAGTCCTCCTCGGCCGGCAGCGGGCCACGCTGGGCCGGCTCGTGGTCGTAGCGAACCCCGGCGTTGGCCTCGGCGGTGGCGTTGGACGCGATACCGTAGATGGCGTTCAGCCCGGGCACCCCGGACTGGATGCGGATCGCCCGGTAGCCCAGCTCCTGGTGCCGGCGCACACTGTCGAACAGCTCCGGCAGGTCCTTGCCGGACGCGTGCCCGTAGGCCAGCAGCCCGGTCCGCGACGCCCCGCCGAGCAGCTGGTAGAGCGGCATCCCGGCCGCCTTGGCCTTGATGTCCCACAGCGCCACGTCGACGGCGGCGATCGCGGCCATCGTCACCGGCCCGCGCCGCCAGTACGCGCCGCGGTACAGCAGCTGCCAGGTATCCTCGATCCGCCCGGCGTCCCGGCCGAGCAGCAGCGGCACGACGTGGTCGCGCAGATAGGCGACCACCGCGAGCTCCCGGCCGTTGAGCGTGGCGTCGCCGAGGCCGGTGACCCCCTCGTCGGTGGTCAGCTTGAGCGTCACGAAGTTGCGGTCCGGGCTGGTGACGATGACTTCGGCCCTGTCGATGATCATGTATGGTCCCTCACGGTTCGGTCGGCGGCGGATGCCGCCCGGGGCACCGCGATTCTGCCGCCACACCCGCGAACCGGCCAGGCACCGTCCGCAGCCAGTCACCGAGGCAGGTCGCGGCGCCGAGCCGCTCGCACGTGTTGTTGATCTGGGCATCGGACAGCTCGCCGGCTTGCCGGCCGGTGACGGCCGTTCGCCGCACAGTCTGTTGCGCTACCGCTGCGGTGACACGCCGGAACCGCTGCTGACCGCGGCGCCGGCGCCCTGCCACGATCAGGCGATCCTGGTCCTGCGCTCGCGCACGGGCGCCGCGATGAGCCCGACGGCCGCCCCGTTGGCCAGACGCGCCCGTCGCCCTCCCGCCCGGCGATGGTTCCTGGACGGCACCCGGAGGAGCCAGTCGGCCCGGGACAACGCGATCAGCCGGTCCACCGGATACGTGCCCGCGCACCGAGCCTGCACGGGGCGCCGATGGCGCCAAGACGGCCGGCTACAGCCACGTCACCACCGACGTCATGCTGATCGAAACGGACCGCTGCCGCACACCGCGGCCCACGTCCAGGTCATCACCGTGCCGGATGGCTGGCCGATCCGGACCTCCGACGTGCGGCCCCGGCCGTGAGCACGACATCACGACGGTGCGCACCCACACCGAGATCCTGCTTGCACTCACCATGATCGCCGGCGACCTGCGCGCCCTCGGCGACGAAGGCAAGGCCGACGCCATCACCGTGGCGTTCAAGACACCGCAGCTCAACCGGGCCCACAACGGCGTGCGGGCCATCGCCGAACGCGGCAACGCCCACGCAACGTCAGCCTGTGTCCCCGGCGGGTCGGGAAGATCGTCGCCGCAGCGCTCGTCCTAACCGTTGCCCGGAAAGGCTCACTGGCAAGAGTGCGGCCCGCCGTGGTTATCGTCCTGGCCGCGCCGACCCCCGCAGCTCGGCAAGAACCGCACACCCAGACAGCGGACCGGGTCGGCGGGCGCCCGGAACTGCCGATGTGTGCGCGGGCGGCGGGCGGGCCCCGTCGTCGTTGTGGGGCATTGAGACCGTGGCCGGCTGACGCCACATTCCGGGGGCCTCGATTCCGGGGGCCTCGCCGAACGCGGCCCTGCGGTGCGTGCGTGTTCGCATCACTGCTGCGGCGCCCCGGTGGGCGTATATCGCTGCTGACCGTTGCGCGCGTTGCCGCCCCGGCGGGCCGGCGTGGTGGCGGTGGCGGTGCGGGTGCGCAACGGGGCTCGGCGTCGTCGGCCGGGAGTAGCGCGGGATCGTGGTCGTGCGCAACGGTGTCGGTCACGGAATGTTCGGGAGGTGGGGACGGCGCGGGTGCTGGACCTTCGTGCTGCTGGTCGTCGACCGTGATCGCCCGTGGGGTGCCGTGCTCCCCACCGGCTGCCGACTGCGCCGCCTCGCGGATACGGCGGAGGCGCTCGGCGTGGCGTCAATCCAACCGAAATCACCGTCCCGAACGGCCGCGGATCATTGCAAATAGCGCGCGCCCAGATCTCCGCGGAACCCTCGTCGCTCCTCGCCTCCCCGAGCGACTGCCCCCCGGGGTTGAGGCGGGCGCGTCGGATGTGCTGAGGTCGTCGTCATGGGTGTGCTGTATGACTATTTCCGAGCCGCGGACGACGCTTCCGCCACGAAGTTGATCGAGAACCTCGACGGCGGTCCGGCCGGCGCCGGCAACTCCGCCACGGCGGACGCGATCGACCTCAAGGGCATCGACCCGACGGTCATGCTTGCCCAGCTCGTCTGCTTCGTCCGCGGTGTCGAATGGAGCGTCGACGTCATCGAAGAGCACCTGGTGTGGTCCAGGAACGAGTCGGCAGGCCCCTGGGTGTTCTCCATTGGGGACGACGTTCGGGACACCCTCGCCTCGATCACCGAGGCGCAGATGCCGGGCCTTTCGGCGCGTTGGGGACGGACCGAGGAGCTCGCCTGGGACGGTCCGCTGCCCGACGACGCCATGCTGCCCGTCATCGAGCAGATCTCCGCACTCGCTCGGCGCGCACGGGATGCGGGCGACCACGTGTACTGCTGGGTCTGCGTGTGACGCCGGCCGGTCGAGTTTTCAAGCTCGCGGACCCCACCTGCCCGGAGTACGAGCGCCGACGCCGAACGCGACGGCCACGCCGAGTACCAGCAGCAGCAGCGCCTCGGCGAACGCCGAGTGGGCACGGGCGTCGGCGATCGGCCACGCCCACCAGCGCACCAGACCGCCAGGCCCGGTGCCGAACAGCGCGCTGATGATGACCGCCGCGACCGGGACGATCGCCGCGAACCGCGAACCGGTCAGCGGGGCGACGAGCAGTGTCAGGCCAAGACAGCCGATCAGGTTGCGCAGGTAGCCGGGGCCCAGGTCCCACCAACCGGCGGCGGAGGTGACGCCCACGGTCGCCGCGGTCGCGAGCACCATGGTGACGGCCACCGAAAGATCGCGGACCGCCACCGCCCGCACGGCCGTGGCGTCGAGATCTCCGCTGCTTCGGTCGATGCCGTACCAGAGGAACACGATCGGCACCAGCGGCAGCAACACGGCGAAGACAACCGGCACCAGCAGGGACCCGGCCACGCTCGGCAGCGGCAGCACCTCGCCGCCGATCACCATCGCGGCGACCAGGCTGCCGAGGAAGGCGATGCTCACCGCGGTCAGGGCGCGGGTCCGCCACCACCAGATCACCTCGCACCGTCCTGGAAGGCGGACGGGTCGAGCCGGGGCTGCGTGGTGCAGTCCTGCAGCGGAGCCAGATTCGCGTGGTACCACGCGAGCTGTCGCTCGTTGCTCAGCCGACGTACGCGCGAGGCCAGGTCGATGAGCTCCGGCGGTGCGACGCCATCCAGATCCGATGCCGGTACGCCGGCGGCCAACGCCAGCCAGGCCGTCAACGCGACGTGGCTGTTCGCGCCCGGCCATTCGCCACGCGTGGCACAGTCCGGCACAGTGCCGGGCACGGCGCCGGCGACGAGGCTGAGCACGACATCCCGGGGCTCCGGTCGCGCCGCCAGGCCGACGAAGATGGCATCGCGCGCTTCGGCCTCCCTGGCGGTGACAACCGCGGGCAGCGGCATGCCGACATCGGCCAGTCGCGCATACGACGAGGCGAGGGCGGCGTGCACGAGGCCCCGAGAGCCCTCCTGCTCGGGCCAAAGGCACAGCACCGGCTTGCTTCCTTCGCACCGGACCGATCCGCCGCGAGGTGCGTCGGCGGACGGTCCCAGCGGCAGAGCCACCGTGACCGCCACGATGGACAGCACCGTCAATGCCGCGCCCCCGACCGCACGCATCCGCCGGGTGCCGGCCAAGGCGGACAGTACGCCCGCGCCCAGTGCGACCGCGAACACGGCGGTGGCCAGCAGGGCCCTGGGTGATGGGCTCCGGTCGATCGTGCAGCAGCCCTCGAAGGAGAGCCCGTTGAGGTGACGGATCCAGAAGGGTTCGATCGCGGCCGGGTAGGCCAGCCAGACATACGATCCGGCCAAGCTGATCGGCAGGGCGAGCGCCGGTGGCAGCCACCGGCCGAGGCCGTAGCCGACCACCGTATGACCGGCCATCACCAGGATATAGACAGCGATCAGCCACGGGTCGGGCAGGCCCGGCGCGCCCACCGCGGCCGGCGCTGTCGACGCGACGGCGGCGGCGATCCCGAGCAGGCCCATCACCAGCGTCGGGGCGACGGCCACGAGCGCGACCTGCCAGGACCGGCGAACGATGGTCATCGTGTCGATGCGGCCGATCCGGTGCCGGGCGCCCTCCCACGCCGCGACCGCCGCGCACACCGGCACCACGATGAACAGCATCAGGTCTGCATTCGCCGTGGCGGCGGTCCAGTACAGGGGCGTCGTGGTACCGACCACCGCCGAGCCCTGCAGCAGCACCAGGGCCAGCAGAGGCGCCGTCGCGTACGTCTCGGCGCGAGTGCGCCAGGAATAGAGCGTCCGCATGGTCATTCCGCCGCGCCGACGAGCCGGATGTACGCGTCCTCCGCACGCCGCGACGGCTCCGTGCCCGGCTCGGCGAGCGCCAGGAACGACGGCACGCTGCCGTGGTAGCGCACGACGCCCAGACTCAGCACGGCCACGTTCTGGTACACATCGCTGATGTCCTCGGTCTGATGTGTCGACACCAGCACGTCGACGTCCCCGGCCAGCGCGTTCAGCACATCGCGCAGACCCCGTCGCTGTTGCGGGTCCAGGCCGGCGGAGGGTTCGTCCATGACGACGAGCCGCGCGTCGTGCACGAGTGCCTGCGCGATCCCGACGCGACGCAGTTGGCCGCCGGAAAGGGCCCTGCTGGGCCGGTCCGCCAAGTCGAGCATGGCCACCCGGCGCAGCGCCCCGGCGGCGTTGTCCCAGGCGTCGCGCCGGCTGAGCCCCTTCAACCAGCCGGCATAGGCGACCTGTTCACGCACCTTGAGGCCGGGCATCGCGGTGACGTTCTGCGGCAGCCATCCGACGCGGCGCCGGTACTGGTGCCGGGTACGCCGAACGTGGCTGGCGAGATCACCGACGCGAACCGTGCCGGAGCCGGGCCGCAGGAGTCCCACGATCAGGGAGAGCAAGGTCGACTTGCCCGCCCCGTTCGGACCCAGCAGGACGGTCGCGCCCGACCGGAACTCGAGGTTCAGGTCACGGAAGACGGCAACGCTCGTGCGGTACTGGAATGAACACCCCGTGATCAGTACAGACACCCAACCACCTTAGGTGATGTGATCGAGTTCGATCATGCGGCGGAAGCCGGCGGACCAAGGAACGGACGGACCCGCAGATGGGAAGTGAACGCAGACGCTGGCTGATCCTGGTCGTCGGCATGCTGGCGATGACGGCCGGCAGCACCTTCCAGTACGGGCTCGCCTACCTGATTCCGGCATTCCGGGACGAGGGCCTCTCCCTGGAACAGGCCGGCATCCTGGTCGCCTGCCCCACTGTCGGCGTGGTGCTCGCGCTCATCGCCTGGGGCGCCGCGGCGGATCTGTGGGGCGAGCGCGTCGTGCTGTCCACGGGCCTCGGGCTGGCCGGCCTGGTCCTCGTCGCCGCCCGGTGGGCGCACGGCACCGCGAGCCTCGCCGTGTGCCTGGCGCTGGCCGGCGCGGCCGGCGGCTCGACGCTGGCGAGCGGCCGGCTCATCCTGGGCTGGTTCGCGCGGCACGAGCGCGCTTTGGCAATGGGCATCAGGCAGAGCGCGCAGCCGATGGGCCTCGCGCTGGCCGCCGCCACGCTGCCCGCCCTGGCCGCCGGCGGCACCCGCGTGCCACTGTTGTTCCTCGCGGTGTTGTTCCTGGCCGCGGCGACAGCGGCCTTCGTGGTCGTACGCGATCCAGCCCCGCAGTCGTCCACCACTGACCAGCCGGCGCCCGATCGGAAGCCGACCTCGACGTCGCCCTACCGCACTCCCCGGCTGTGGCGCATTCACGCCGCCAGCGCGCTGCTCGTCATCCCCCAGTTCACGGTCACCACGTTCACGCTCGTGTTCCTCACCGACACCCGCGGCTGGACGGCCCTCGGCGCCGGGTACCTGCTGGCCGGCGCACAGGCCTGCGGCGCCCTCGGCCGGCTCGGGGCGGGCTACTGGTCGGACCGCACCGGCAGCCGGCTGAGGCCCGTGCGGATCATCGCGATCTCGACCGGCGTTGGCATGCTGGTGCTGGCCGCCTCCGCCGCGGCCGGATCGAGCCTGGCGGTACCCGTCCTGCTGTTCCTGGCGGTGGTCGCGGTGAGCAGCAACGGCCTGTCCTTCACCGCCGTCGCCGAATACGCGGGATCCGCGTGGGCCGGCCGAGCCCTCGGCATCCAGACTACGAGCCAGAACGCTCTGGCGGCCGCCACTCCGCCGGTGCTGGCCGTGACGATCGGAGCCGCGGGCTTCGCGCCGAGTTTCGCCCTGGTAGCCGCGTTTCCCCTGATCGCCGCGATGCTCGTCCCGGTCACGGCCGAGCGGAGCGCGATCATGGAGGCTCAGGGCATCGATTCGTAGACAAGGCTCCACGAGGTTTGGAGTCTCCCCCGGCGTTGCCTCGCCGGGCGGGGCGTGCCACGCTACGCCGATGCGTCCGCTGAAGCTGATCGAGACCGATGCCGGGAAGTACTCGCTGCTGCTCAACGCCGGCACGACCGACGTCGACCAGGTGGTGTCCGAGCTGGGACACGAGCCGAACGGGTACTTCTGGGAGGGCGTCGCGCGGTTCCTGGTCGCCCACGAGGCGCCGGGCCTCGACGGCCGGTTCCGCTACGATCCAGAGGGCGGCATGTTCTGCGCGTACGGCACCGACCGCGCGGCGCTGGAGGAGCTCGGCACCGTGATGGCCGGCGTGGCGACCGACGCCGACCGCGTCCGCCACCTGGTGCGCTCGGCGGAGGCGGAAGGGTTCGAGTTCGACGACTGACGCCCGCCGCGGCGGCCCGGCCTCACACGCGGAACTGGCCGACCAGGCCGTGCAGCTCGCGGCTCATCGCGGACAGCTCCTGCGCCGCGGCCCGGGTGTCCTCGACGCCGCCGGTGGTGACGCGGGCTGCGTCGGAGATGGTGGAGATGCCCGCGGCGATGTCGGCCGAGCCGGCGGCGGCCCGGGAGATGTTGCGGCTCATCTCGTTCGTGGTCGCGGTCTGCTGCTCCACGGCCGCCGCGATCGTGGTCTGGTAGTCGCCGAGCCGGCCGGTGATCTCGACGATCCGGTTGATCGCGTCGGTCGCGGCCGCGGTGTCGGCCTGGATGCTCTGCACCTTCGCGGCGATGTCGCCGGTGGCCCGGCCGGTCTCCTGGGCCAGGTCCTTCACCTCGTTCGCGACGACGGCGAAGCCCTTGCCGGCCTCGCCCGCCCGGGCCGCCTCGATCGTCGCGTTGAGCGCGAGCAGGTTGGTCTGATCGGCGATGTCGGTGATGACCTTGACGACGTCGCCGATCTGCCGGCTCGACCCCGACAGCCGGCCGATCAGGTCGAACGCCGACTGGGTCAGCTCGGCCGTCTGACCGCCGACCCGGGCCGCCTCCTCCGCGGTACCGGAGATCTCCTGGATCGAGGCGCTCATCTCCTCGGCGCCGGTCGCGACCGTACCCACGTTGTCGGACACCTCGTCGGCCGCCGCCACGATCCGCTCCGACTGCGCCGACGTCCGCTGGGCGCTGCTCATGATCCGGGTCGAGGTGTCGGTCAGCTTCTCGCTGGCGGACGCGACCGTCGAGGCCGACCCGCCGATCGCGCGTACCGTCGCGGCGATCTTGTCGACGAACGTGTTGAACGCGCGGCTCACGTCGGTGAACTCGTCGTTGCCGCGGACCACGAGCCGGCGGGTCAGGTCGCCCTCGCCGTCGGCGATGTCCGCCAGCCGGTCGCCGATCGCGCGCAGCGGCCGGATGACGGACAGCGACAGCGCGACGGCCAGGATGATCGACAGCGTGAGCGCGATGCTGCCCACGACGTTCGCGAGCCGGCTGGTCCGGGTCGCCGACGAGCCCGCGGCCCGCTCGGCGGCGGCGGCCCGCTGCCGAGCGCTCGTCAGGAGCTGGTCGACGCCGTCGGCGATCCGCACGTACACCTCCAGGCCCTCGCCGACGACGAGGTCGTTCGCCGCCTGGGTCCGCTCGGGCGTGCCGGCCCGGTAGGCCGCGACGATCCGGTCGTCGAGGGCGACGAAATCGGTGTACGCGGTCCGGATCGTCCGCACGGCGCCCTGGTCGCTCGCCGACAGCGGCAGGCTCGCCATCGCGTCGAGCTCGGCGCTGAAGTCCCGCATCGACCGCAGGAACGCGGCCCGCGTCTCGGCCGTGTCGTCGGCGGCCTCGGGCAGGCCGCGCACGATGTCGAACGCGTACCCCGCCTGCCAGCCCGACACGTCGGTGATCCGGAACTTCAGCTGCTCGGCCGCGGACAGCTGTGCCTGCGCGGCCGACAGGTGCCCGGCGGTGCCGCCGGTCTCGCGCGCGGACGAGATCGCCGCCAGCCAGATCGCGACCACACAGAGCGAGACGACGAGAAATCCGACCACCAGCCGCGTGACGACCCGCGTCCGCCGCAGCACGTCCATGTTCGCCGAGCCTCCCGAGCAGCTGTGTCGAGCCCTCCGGCACCCCAATCGGCGCCGTCCGGCCGGGTCGGAGGAAAACGGTCGAACCGAGGTCATCGGCCGGCGGCCGGCCCGGGGCGGTGCAGCCAGGCGTGCAGGGCCCACCAGCAGCGCAGCGTCTGCAGGACCGTCGCGTCGTCCAGCGGCAGCGGGGCCCGCTCCCGCAGGGCACGCAGCCGGTAGCGGACCGTGTTCGGGTGGACGTGCAGCGCGGCGGCGGTGCGGTCCAGGCGCTGGCCGTGGTCGAGGTACGACAGCGCCGTGCTCACCAGCTCGCGGTGGAAGCCGTCGGCCGGGTCGAGGGTGCCGAGCAGCGCGTCGCCGAGCAGGCCGGCCAGCTCCGGCTGCGCGGCGAGGGCGATCTCGCCGGCCAGGTCGAGGGCGGGCTGCAGGCCGCGGCGGGCGAAGCGGTCGGCGCCGGCGAGGGCGGCCACGCACAGCCGGTAGCCGGCCGCCGCGCGCTCCAGGGGCAGCGGCGGCGCGACCACCGCCAGCACGTCCGAGCCGACCCGCGCCGGGTCCGGTGGGCGTGGCGCCAGGCCGGCGAGGCGGCCCTCGACCGCGCCGAAGACGCCGCCGCACGCCGCCAGGCGCGGTTCGAGGGCCGCCGCCCGGCCGGGGTCGGTGATGTCGAAGAGCACGCAGCGGTACCGCGCGGAGGCGCGCAGCCCGAAGACGCCGAGCTCCTCCGGGCCGGCCGGCGGGTCCCCGCCGAGCAGCAGCGCGCGCAGCACCGCGTCGCGCTGGTCGCGCCGGCCGCGGGCGAGGCGGCGCTCGGCGGCGTGGTGGGCGTCGACCACGTGGCGCTCCAGGGCACCGACGTACCGGTCGAAGTCCAGCGCCGCGCGGAGCAGGACGTCGTCGGGGACGCCGGCGCCGCGGCCGCGGTCGACGGCGATCTCGAGCAGCCGGGTGCGGGCGGCCCGCAGCCCGTGCAGCAGGCCGGCGATCGGCACGCCCTGCGCGGCCCGGTCGGCGCCGAGCTGCTCGGCCTCGGCGAACCCGGCGTCGCCAGGGTCCCGAAACGCCGCCAGACCGGCGGCGAACAGCAGCGTGACGTGCCGGCGGGTCTCCCGGACGGGCAGCCGGGCCACGTCGGGCGAGGCGGCGCGGGCCGCGGCGACGAGCTCGCCGATCAGGCCCTCGTCGGCGGCGAGCGCGCCCAGCAGCGGCGCGAGCGGCTCGGTGGGCGTGGGCAAGTGCCACCTCCTGCGGCCGTTGTGAGCCCCGCACAACCGGGCGGGGCGGCGTTGTGCGCGAGCACCTATCGAGCGACACCGATCGGCGATTTCCTGGACGTTACCGCAAAGTAACAACGTTTCCCAGGGAGAGCCGCGTGACCAGAACCCGCGCCAGAACCCCGGTCGAAAACCCGGCCGGTCCGCCGCACCGTGGCCGCCGCGCCGCGCTCGCCGGCCTCGCACTGCTCGCCACCGCCCTCGCCCCGCTCACCACCTCGGCCGCGCCGGCCGCCGCGGCGCCCGCCCTGCAGGAGGTGATGTTCGTCGGCAACAACTGGGACGGCACCGTCGACGTCATCCGATCCAGCGGCACGTACGCGAAGCTCGGCCGGATCAACGTCGTGCCGGACAAGAGCCAGCGGCTGCTGGAGATCCACCTCAACCCGGTCAGGCTCGCGTTCTTCCTCGGCGTGCGGCAGGGGCCGGGCGAGGGCCACGACCAGCTCGTCGACGACATGTACACCACCCCGGACGGCGGCGCGCTGGTCGCGTCGCGGCCGAGCTTCGCCGACGTCGTCTCGATCGACCTGCGCACCGGGGCGCTGCGGTGGCGGTTCCCGGTGTCCGGGTACCGCGCCGACCACATGGCCGTCTCGCCCGACGGCAAGCAGGTCGCCGTCTCCGCCTCGACCTCGAACACCGTGCACGTGCTGGACATCGACACCGGCCGGCAGCTCGGCTCGTTCGGCGCCGGCGACAAGCCGCACGAGAACATCTACACCGACGGCGGCCGGTACCTGTGGAACATGTCCATCGGCGAGGTGAACACGGCGCTGGACGACCCGTGGCTGGACTGGACCAAGGGCGACCGGCACATCACGATCGCCGACACGCGCACCTTCCAGGTGGTCCGGACCGTCGACATGCGGGCGCGGCTGGACGCGTTCGGCCGCTCCGACCTCTCCAACGCGGTCCGCCCGGCCGTGTTCACCCCGGACGAGCGGACGCTGTACTTCCAGGTGTCGTTCTTCAACGGCTTCGTGGAGTACGACGTGGCCTCCGACCGGATCACCCGCATCCGCGAGCTGCCCAAGAACCCGGCGACCAGCCCGGACCGCACGACCTGGGTCAACGACTCGCGTCACCACGGCCTGTCGATGAGCCCCGACGGCGCGAAGCTCTGCGTCGCGGGCACGATGGACGACTACGCGACGGTCGTGGACCGCGCCACGCTGCAGGAGGGCGCGCTGGTCCCGGCGAGCAAGCCGTACTGGGCGACGGTCAGCGGCGACGGCCGGGACTGCGTCATCTCGGAGTCCGGCGCCGACCAGGTCACCGCGATCAGCTTCGCCACCGGCCAGAAGGTGACGAGCGTGCCGGTCGGCGACCACCCGCAGCGGGTGCGGATCGGCCACGTGCCGGTCGGGTGGACCGCGCCCTGACGGGGGCTCAGCCCGCCATGAGCTCGCGCTGTTCGGCCCCGAGCAGGTGCTCCAGGTAGGCCTCGATGCCGGCCTCGGCGGCTGGGTCGAGCCGCAGGAACTCCATGCCGATCTCCTCGCCGTCGTCGCCGTCGAGGATCCGCACGACCCGGCCCCTGGCCGAGGTGCGCTGGTCGCCGAGGTCCAGCGTCAGCTCGACCGGGGCGCCGGGGCTCGGGTGCCAGCCCGGCGGCGCCGCGCAGCGCACGCCGCTGGCGCTCAGGTCGAGCATCTCCACGGTGTGGGAGTCCTCGCCCGCGCGTACCGTCATCGTGCCCACGACCGCGGCCCGGTCGTGCCGGCGCCGCTCGAGCCGGTCGGTCACCTGCGACAGCGCCTCGACCCGCCCGATCGCCTCGCGGACGCTCTGCACCAGCTGATGCACGGCCTCGCGCTGGCGGACCGAGACCTCGTTGAGCTGCGCGGTGACGTCACCGACGCCGACTACGCCGGCGCTCATGTCGGCGATGACCGACGCCATGGCCGCCGCGTCGACGCCGAGCGCCTCGACGGTCGTGGCGATCTCGTCGGTGGAGTCCTTCGTCTTCGACGCGAGGGCCTTCACCTCGCCCGCGACGACACTGAACCCGCGTCCGGCCGCCCCGGCCCGCGCGGCCTCGATGGTCGCGTTGAGCGCCAGCAGGTTGGTCTGGCCGGCGATGCTCGCGATGAGGGCGGCGATCCCGTCGACCCGGCCGAGGCTGGTGTTGACCGCGCCGACCACGGTGCCCGCCGCGGACGCCCGGTCCACGACGGTCCGCGTGACCTCGTCGGCCGTGGACGCCTGCCGCTCGATCGAGTTCGCCGCCTCGAGGACAGCGTCGGCCTGCGCCATGACGTTGCGCAGCTCGGTCAGCACCGCCGCACCGGTGCGGTCGATGATCTCCCCGGCCCGGCGCCGGGTGCTCTGCTCGGCCAGTTGCCGGCGCACCCTGTCGCGCGTCAGCTGCGCCTCCTTCGTCGCCCGCTCGTGCCGCAGGCGGTCCTCCTGCTCCTGCATCGCGTCGAGCATGAGGTCGAGCTGCCGGCCGAGGTCGCCGATCTCGCTGGCGTCGCGGTTCGGCCCGATCCGGCGGGTGCGGTCGCCCGCGGCGAGCAGGTCGCCGATCCGCCGCGCCGAGGCCAGCACCGAGCGGGTGAGCAGCAGCGCGGCGGCCACGGCGAGCACCAGGCCGAGCAGGATGATCCCGATGACGACCAGCCGGACCCGGTCGTAGTCGCGGTTGGACGCCGCGACCCGGGCCTCCGCGGCGTCGACCTCGGCCTGGAAGAGCCGGTCGAGCGGGCCGGCCATCGCCTCGTTGGCGCCGGCGAGCGCCCCGCCGGCCGCGGCATAGGCCTCGCCCTGTTGCCCGGCGTCGGCGGCAGCGAAGACCTGCTGGTCGCGCACGGTCCGCCAGGCGTACAGCAGCCGCACGAAGTCGCCCATCAGCCGCTCGCGCTCGTCGCCGGCCCCGTCGTGCGCGGCCCGGTAGGCGGCGATGTCCGCGTCCGCCTGGCCGTCGATGTCGCGGATCTCGGCACGCAGCGCCTGGCGGTCGGCGGGGGCCGCGGCGAGGTACTCCCAGATCTGGACCTGGGCGTGGCCCTCCATGTCGCGCAGTTCCCCGAGCGCGGCGAGCGGGTGCACCGAGCGCTCGTCGAGGTCGACGACGCTGTCGTGCGTCCGCCCGAGCCCGACGATCGCGACGGCGGTACCGATGATGGCGGGCACGGCGCAGACGGCGACCACGTGGTACACCCGGGCGCGCAGCGAGCGCCCGGTGCGCTGTTGCGGTTCCTGCATGACGGCACCCTCCGACGGGGCCATCGGCGGGACAAACACCGTCTTTACGAAATATCGCCCCCAGGTGCACCGGCGGCGCCGAACACCGAGGCGCGGCGGCGGTGCACGGTCGGCGACTCGATCTCGTCGAGGACGGCCACCGCGAGGTCCACATAGGACAGTGTGGCGTCCTCGGCGGGAACCGTCTCGCCGCCGAGGCGGTACCTCCCGGTGCGCGCACCCTCGTGGCGCAGGCCAGCGGTCGGGGTCAGCGCGGCCCAGTCGACGTCCGCCGGGCCCGACTCCAGGCGCCGCAGGCCGGCGAGGTGGGCCAGCGCGTACGGCCGCAGCGATGACGGGAACGCCGACGGATCGTCCAGGACGAGGCCGCCGCCGGGCGTGCGCAGCGTCGCGAACAGGCCGATGACGACGAGGCGGGCCGGGCGGGCGGCCAGCAGCGCGGCCGCCGCGTTCGCGAAGTAGTCCGCGTAGTCCGTGCCCGAGGCGTCGAGGCGGGCCAGGGCCTCCGGGCTCGACGCCGGGGTCACCGCGCTGACGAGCGCCGCACAGCCGGCCGCGGCGCGGGCCACCTCCCCGGGGTCGGTGACGTCGGCCCGGGTCACGGTGACCGACGGGGACGCCAGGCCGGCGTGCGGCGGCACGCGGCGTACCAGCGCGGAGACCTCATGGCCCCGGAGCACCGCCTCGGCGGTGACGGCGCGGCCGGCCCGGCCGCCGGCGCCGAAGACTGCGATTCTCATGGGCGCGACGCTACGGCCGGGGGTGCCGGTTTCCGCAACGATACCGGCGCTACGCTCGGCTGATGGCCGCCGCCGCGGAGCCGCTGGACCCCGACATGTTCGACCCGATGTGCCCGTCGGGCGCGCTGCCGTTCCAGATCGGGGACAAGTGGACCGGCATGGTGCTGCTCTGCCTGCGGGACGGGCCGCGGCGCTTCACCGAGCTGCGGGTGCCGCTGCGGGCCGTGACCCCGAAGGTCCTGGCCGCGACGCTGCGGGCGATGCGCCGCGACGGGCTGGTCGAGCGGACCGAGCACGCGGAGAACCCGCCCCGGGTCGAGTACGCGCTCACGCCGCTCGGACACAGCCTGCTGCCGGTGATCGCGGCGTTCCGCGCATGGAGCGGTGCGCACCTGCCGGAGCTGCTCGCGGCCCGAGCCGCCTTCGCGGGGACGACGGACGCGACTCGACCGGGTTGACAGCGGAAGTTTGTGAGTGTGTACTGACTTACATGCGAAGCACCGCCGAGGCCCGCAGGGCCGTTCTGCTCGACCGGGCCGTCTCCGTGTTCGCCCGCAACGGGTATCACGCGACGCCGGTCACCGCGGTGGCCGCGGCGGCCGGGATCTCCGAGGCGTATGCGCTTCGGCTGTTCTCCGGCAAGCTCGGGCTGTTCGTCGCCGCCGTCGAGGCGTGCCACGAGCGCATCCTCGCCACCCTCGAGGCGGCCGCCGCGCGGGCGGCGGGCCAGGAGCCGGAGAAGCTGCTGGAGAGCCTCGGCGACGCCTACGCCGAGCTCATCGCCGACCGCGACCTGCTGCTGCTCCAGGTGCACGCGCAGAGCGTCAGCGACGTGCCCGAGGTCGGGGCGGCGGTGCGGGCCGGATACAAGCGGCTCGTGCACTTCCTGCGCGCGGCCGGGGCCGAGGACCGGCAGATCCAGCACTTCGTCGCGTACGGGCAACTGTGCCACCTCATCGTCACCGCCGGTCTGGATGGCGTGGACGAGTCGTGGGCCCGCGCGCTGACCGACGGCATGCGTCACGTGTCGTGAGCACGGCGCGTTTTTGTGGCGTCAGATGTAAGTGAGTGCACACCTACACACTTTGGAGGGGTAACCCTGATGTCCACGCTCACCACCGAGATCGTCCTGCCCGGCATCGTCGAGCCCGACGGCCTGCTCGTGCGCGACCGCGAACTCCCCGCGCCGGGACCCGGCCAGGCGCTCGTGCGCGTCGAGGCAAGCGGCGTCTCGTTCGCCGAGCAGCAGATGCGCCGCGGCAAGTACTACGACCAGCCACCCTTCCCGTTCACCCCCGGGTACGACCTGGTCGGTCTGGTGGAGGCGGTCGGACCCGGCGTCGATGCTGGCCTCGCCGGGACCCGCGTCGCGGCCGTGACGAAGACCGGCGGCTGGGCCACCGCCGTCACCGTCGACGCCGCCGACCTGATGCCGGTCCCCGACGGTGTCGACCCGGCCGCCGCTGAGACGGTCGTGGTCAACGGCGTCACCGCCTGGCAGATGCTCCATCGCGTCGCACGCATCGCGAACGTCCGCCCCGGCGGCACCATCCTGGTCCTCGGCGCCAACGGCGGCGTCGGCTCCACCCTCACCCAGTTGGCCCGCCACGCCGGCATCCGGGTCGTCGGCACCGCGTCGGCGCGCCACCACGACGCCGTGCGCGCGCTGGGCGCCGAGCCGCTGGACTACCGCGCCCCGGACGTCGCCGCGCGGGCCCGGGCCCTGGCTCCGGGCGGCTACGACGCGGTGTTCGACCACGTCGGCGGCCCCGGCATCGCCGACTCGTGGCGGCTCGTCCGGCGCGGCGGGACGCTGGTCTCCTACGGTACCGCCGCCACCCGTGACATCGCCGGAAACGCCCGCCTTCCCGTCCTCGTCCTGTTCGGGCGACTGCTGTGGTGGAACCTGCTGCCCAACGGCCGCCGCGCCGCGTTCTACAACGTTTGGGCCGGCCGGCGCCGCCCCGCCGCGTTCCGCGCCCGGATGCGCGAGGACCTCACGCGAGTGTTCGCGTTGCTCGCCGACGGCTCGCTGACCGCGCAGGTCGCCGCCCGCATCCCGCTGCACCGCGCACCGGAGGCGCTGCGCCTGGCCGAGTCCGGCACGGTCACCGGCAAGGTCGTCCTCGTCGCTGACCCTAGCCGGGTCGTCCCGGCAACCGAATGACCGCGTTCCACCCCGCCGTCCGCTAGGGTCAGGAGAAGGATCTCGATACGCGGGGCGTGGCTAGGGGTATGATCAGTGCCAGACGGGTTTGGGAAAATCACGGTCGTCGTGCCGACCTACAACGAGCGCGACAACCTGCCGAAGCTGGTGGATCAGCTGGCGGCGCTGCCGGTGCGGCTGCACGTGCTGGTCGTGGACGACAACTCCCCTGACGGCACCGGCGAGGTCGCCGACAAGCTGGCGCTCGAGTCCCCGCAGACGTTCGGCGTGCTGCACCGCACGGCGAAGGACGGGCTCGGCCGGGCCTACGTCGCCGGCATGCTCCGCGCACTCGACGAGGGTGCCGACGTCGTCATCCAGATGGACGCCGACCTGTCCCACCCCACCTCCGCCATCCCGGCGATGGTGGAGGCGCTGGCCGCCGACAACGTGTCCGTCGTGCTCGGCTCGCGATACGTGCCGGGCGGCTCGGTCGCCGGCGACTGGGCGTGGCACCGCAAGGCGCTGTCGACGTGGGCGAACTTCTACGTCGACGCGATCCTGCGGATGGGCGTCAAGGACGCCACCGCCGGCTTCAAGGCGTGGCGCGCCGAGGCGCTGCGCCGCATCGACATCGCCTCGATCCAGAGCAACGGGTACTCGTTCCAGGTGGAGATGAACTACCGGACCGTCCGGCGGGGCATGCGCATCGTCGAGGTCCCGATCCGCTTCGCCGACCGCACGCGTGGCGAGTCCAAGATGAGCCTGCGGGTCCAGTTGGAGTCCGCGCTCATGCCGTGGAAGCTGCGCGTCGCGCGCGAGGCCGCGCCGGCCCAGCGTTCGTCGCGGCCGTGACGAACGCGGGCGATCGGCGGAGTACGGTCGAACCCATGGCACGAAAAATCGCGACGAACGACCGGGTCGACCGGGACGCGCTGGTGGAGTTCCTCGCCAAGCGCCACCACGGCATCGTCATCACCAACCGCGCCGACGGACGGCCGCAGGCCTCGCCGGTGTCGTGCGGGGTCGACGGGCAGGGGCGGATCGTGATCTCGACCTACCCGGAGCGCGCCAAGGTGAACAACCTGCGCCGCGACCCGCGGGTGTCGGTGCTCGTGCTGTCCGACGACTGGGACGACGCCTGGGTGCAGGTCGACGGGGTCGCCGAGGTGCTCGACCTGCCCGAGGCCCTCGAGCCGCTGGTGGAATACTACCGCCGCATCGCCGGGGAGCACCCGGACTGGGACGAGTATCGCGCGGCGATGGTGGCGCAGGGCAAGTCGCTGCTGCGCATCACGATCGAGCGGTGGGGACCGGTGGCGACCGGCGGGTTCCCGGCCCGGCTGGCGTGAGTGAATACGGCGCGCTCGATCGAGCGGGTCACTCCTTAGCGGAAAACTGGTCCTGACGCCAGTCTTGCGACGGCCCCGCCCGGTGGCGATCCTGTGCCGATGGACGTGCCGAACGCTGTGGCGCGCGTCGATGTTCCCTTCGCCGGCGAGGGCGCCGGCGAAGCGGAGCTGACGTGGGGCCAGCGCGCGATATACCAGGCCATGGAGCGCGAACGGTCATGGCTGCCGATGGGCGGTCACCGGCCCGTGCCCGCCGGGACGACGGTCGCCGACATCGAGGCGGAGCTGCGGTACACCATGGAGCGCTACCAGGCGTTCCGCACCCGGCTGCGCCCGCGCGACGGCGGCCCGCCCGGCCAGTCCGTCGCCGCGGACGGCGTCGCGCGCCTCGACGTCGTCGAGGCGGACGGGGCCGACCCGGACGAGGTCGCCGCGGCGGTGGAGCGCGCCTACCGCGGCACCGAGCCGGACCTGGTCCGCGACTGGCCGATGCGCATGGCGGTCGTCTGCCGCGGCGGCCGCCCGGCCCGCCTGGTCGCCGTCCTGCCGCACCTGGTCACCGACGGCATCGGCGCGGCCGTCATGGTCGACGAGGTCACCCGCCGGGTCGCCGCGCCGGTCGCCGGGCTGCGACCGCTGGAGCTCGTCGGCTGGCAGGCATCCCCGGCCGGCGCCCGCCAGCACGCCGGCGCCCTGCGGCACTGGGAGCGGCATGCGCCCGACCTCGAGCCGTTCACGACCGGCATCCGTTCCTCGCAGCGGTACCGCAAGTGCCTCCTCGAGTCGCCCAGGCTCGCCGCCCGGCTGCCGGAGGCGGCCGGGCGCACCGGCGTCGACCAGTCCACGGTCCTGCTCGCCGCGTACCTGGCCGCGATCGGCCGGGTCGCCGGGCGCGGCACGGTCGCCGCGCGGCAGGTCGTCAGCAACCGGTTCCGAAGTGGACTGTCCGATGTGGTCAGCCCGATCACCCAGCTCGGCCTGTGCGTCGCCGACGTGTCCGGCGGGTTCGACGACGCGGTGGTGAGCGTGGCCCGCGCCGCGCTGCCGGCCCGCAAGTACGCCTACTACGACCCGTTCGCGATGCCGGACTCCCTGACGCCGTGCTTCAACGACCGCCGCGCCACGGCCGCCATGGCCTTCCGCTCGGCCGGGCTGGGAGCCGAACGGACCGACCCCGGCACGCTCACCTGGGCCGGCCCGCCGCCCGGCCCGACGGAGCCGCTGTTCCTGCACGCCGACGACGTGCCGGGCGCCGTACGCCTGATCCTCGACGTCGACACCGCCTGCTTCTCCCCCGCCGACGTCGAGGCGATCGCCCGCACGATCGAGGAGCTCGTGTGATCGGTTCAGTCGGGGACCGCCCACGCGGCCAGGGGCTCGCGCTGTTCGAGCCAGGCCGGCGGGATGCCGTCGCGGCCGGTGTACGCGGCGACGATCCCGCCGACGATCGCCGCCGTCGTGTCGACGTCTCCGCCGGCCTCGATGCACGCCCGCACCGCCGCCGGGTAGTCGTCCAGCCGGGTCGCGGCGACCCACAGCGCGAACGGCACCGTGTCCTGCGCGAGGACCTGCGCGCCGTTGCCCAGCTCGTACGCCGCTTCGGCGACGCTCGCGCCCAGCAGCCGCCGGGCCCGCCGCACGCCGTCGCGGACCCCGCCGTCGACGAGGTAGCCGTGCACCGCGTCAAGCAGCTCCGCGGTCGTCGGCCGGTTGCGCACCAGCCGCGCCCAGCCGGCCTCGGCGGCCGCCACCGCGACGGCGACCGCGCCGAGGATGCCCTCGGGGTGCGCGTGCGTGACCTCGGCTGAGCGCATCGCCTCCAGGGCCGCGGTCCGCGAGTCGCCGGCGTGCAGGGCGCCGAGCGGTGCGACGCGCATGGCGGCACCGTTGCCCATCGACCCCTGCCCGCCGAAGGCGTCGCGGGTCACCTCCCGCCACGGCTCGCCCGCGCGGATGCGGCGCAGGATCACCACCGCGCCGCCGCCGTAGCCGCGGTAGGGCTCGAAGCGCTCCGCGAACGCCCGGGCGAGCCGGTCCTGGTCGATGGTGGGGTGCCGGCGCAGCTCGCCCGCGAGCGTGCACGCCATCTCGGTGTCGTCGGTCCACGGCCAGGAGCCGGCCGGGGCGCTGCCGTCGAGAAGATCTTCGAACGTGGTGCCGGGGACGAAGAACTGCGCCCCGAGCGCGTCGCCCACGCTGAGCCCGTCCAGGCTGTCGTGGCAGAGTGCGAAGTCGGTCATGGTTGCGCTCGAGGCTACCCTCGCTCACCTCACAAAAATGTCGTACCCCCGGGCTAGCCTCACGGGCGTGAGTGTTGTTCAGCAGTATCGGTATCTGGCCCCGTCCACCGCGGGCGACGGCGGCGTCGACCTGCAGACCTGTGGCGGGCCGGCGGCCAACCCGCGGTTCTTCGCCGGCTTTCTGACCACGCCGGCGGCGGCCGCGGCGGGGCTGCTCGCCGTCGCCGACGTCGCCCGCACCCGCTATTTCCAGCCGCGCGACCCGGCCAGCCTCGACCCGGTCGTCACCGGCAGCGCCGACCGGCTGCGGTTCGAGTCGTTCTCCGGCTGCTGCGGGGTGTATGCGCGGCTCGACGCGCTGCCGGCCGGGCTCGACGGGGAGGTCCTCGGCCACGGCACCACCAACGTCGACGTCAACCCGCCGCTGCGCGAGGCGCTGGCCCGCATCGCCGGGCTCGACCCGCTGCACCTGTCCGTCGGCCCTGACGACCTCACCGCGTCCACGCTCGACGGCACGGTCGTGGAGAAGAAGGTGCCGCTGCCGGCCCGGTGGCTGCGTGGGTTCGCCGAGGTCCAGGTGCTGTCCGCCGGGTTCGACCTGCGCGCCGAGCTCACGGCCGCGGAGGCGGGGGCCTTCCTGCGCCGGCTGCCTGGGGCGAACGACCGTTCGGTGCTGTGGGCGGTGCCGGCCGGCCGGTCGCTGCGCCTCACCTCGCGCCCCGTGCCGGGCGCGGTCTGCCTGGCCGGTGCCGGCCGCCTCGCCGCGCTGCGGGGCCTGCTGCGGCACTCCCGGAGCCTGCGCGTCTACGGTCCGCCGGTCCCGGCCGGGTCGCCGCCGGTGGCGAGCGCCTGGGAGCTGGACACCGGCGCGCTGCGGCTCACGCTGACGCTCTCGCCCGAGCCGCACCGCGGGTTCTCCGGCGAGGGCGCCGCCCTCGCGTCCCTGGCCGGCGACGACGTCGCCGACGACGCCGAGCTGGTCGGTGCCCTGCTGTCGTGGGACCCGACGATCGACGTGGCCGACCTGGCCGCCGCCGCGGGCCTCGAGCCGGGCCGTGTCCGGGCCGCCCTGGCCCAGCTCGGCACCGCGGGGCGGGTCGGCTACGACGTGGCCGACGCGGCGTATTTCCACCGCGTGCTGCCGTATGACGCGGCCCGTGCCGAGCGCGACAACCCGCGTCTGGTCGGCGCGCGGGCCCTGGCCGAGTCGGGCGCCGTCACCCTCGACGGTTCGGCGGCGACGGTGCGCAGCGGTGACCAGACCTACCGCGTACGCCGCCTGCCGGACGGCGCGCTGACCTGCACGTGCCCGTGGTGGGCGAAGCACCGCGGCGGCCGCGGCCCGTGCAAACACGCCCTGGCCGTCACCATCGCCGCTGCCACCGCCACGGCGGGCACGGCATGACCGCGTTCGACTTCGAGCTGATCCGGCAGGGCCGGGTGGCGGCGGTGTCCGTGGAGGTCGCCGCCCTCGACGACGCCGGGCGCGCCAAGACGGCGCGTGACCTGCTCGCCTACGTGAAGCGCCGCGCCGAGAACCACTGGCGCGGCGACGAGCTGTCCGCCCTGGCCGTGGCCACGATCGGCTGCGTTCCCTCGGCCGCCGCCGCGGCGCGGATCCTGACCGGCCGCTGGATGTCGCCGGGCCGCGACACCGTCGACGCGGTCGTGACGACCGCGCGCGCCCGCGGCGTGACCTGGCTGCCCGAGCTCGTCACCCGGCTGGCCGACCGGCGCCCCACCGACGAGGACGGGCGGCTGTGGGCGTTCATCGCGCTGGTGCTCGCCGCCGAGGGCCTGCCGGCGCCGGCGACGGACTGGTTCGTGCTGGGCTGGCTGTCCGACCTCGGCTTCCCGGCCGAGGAGCGGCTGCGCTCCCGGCCCATCGCCGAACGGCTGCGCACCGACCCGTTCCTCGACGCGCTGCTCCCCCGCGTCTTCACCGTCGCCGGCGCCGGCGAGCGGCTGACGATGTGGGAGAGCAGCCGACCCGGCGGCAAGCTCGCCCTGATCCAGGCCATCGCCGAGCTCGCCGCCGAGGGCCGCGTCGACCGCGACATGCTGCTGCGCGGCTGCCTCGGCCGCCTGTTGCACGGCGACCGCCCGGCCGCGGTGCGCCCCCTCCTCGCCCTGCTCAGCGCGCTCGCCCCGGCCCCGGCCGAGGTGGCCGCCCACGCGGGCGACTACCTTCGCCTGCTCGCCGACGCGCCGTCCCCGGTGGCGACGGCCGCGCAGAAGGCGCTGCGCACCGCGCCCGACCTCGATCTCGACGCGGTCCTGGAGGCGTCGAAGGCCGTCCTGCGCCGCCCCGACAAGGCGCTGGTCCGCGCGCAGCTCACGTGGCTCGACGCCCTCGCCCGCCGGCACCCGGCCCGGGCCGCCGACGTCGCCGCCGCCCTGGCCGAGGCCGCCGACCACCCCGCCGTCGAGCTGCGCGAGCGGGCGACCGTCCTGGCCGCCCGGCACGGCGGCGCGACACCGGTCGCCGTGGTCGCGGTCGCGGCCGGCGACGACCTGCCGCCGCCCCCGCCGCCGGTCCCCGCGCCACCGCCGATCACCGACCCCGACGAGCTGGCCGAGGAGGTGGCCGCCTTCTACAGTGGCCGCCCGTTCGCCGCTCTGCTGCCCCTGGAGCGCATCGCCGACGCCGTCGTCCGGCTGTCCGCCGCCGACCGCCCGGCCCTGCGCGCCGCGCTGCTGCCGGTGCTCGAGCGTCACCGCGACGGCATGGGCGAGCACCGCTGGGACCCGTGCTGCCTGTGCGGCACCTTCACCGGCGTTCTGCACTCGGCCACCGACGTCCAGCAGGCGACCGCGCGCCGGGGCGGCTGGGCCGCACTGCTCGCCGCGGCGCGCCGGTTCCTCGCGCTGGGCGAGCCGGCGCCCGACCCGCGTGTGGCGCCACCGCACCGGCTCCTGCGCGCCCGCCTCGCCGAGATCGGCATGCACGCCGCCCGCCCGGACGTCGTGCCCCGCCTGTCCGGCTCGACCGGCTCGACCGGCTCAACCGGCCTCGGTGCCCCGGCCGGCCGTGGCGGCTCGGCCGACCTTGTCGGCTCAGTCGGCGCCAGCGCTCCGGTCGGCTCGGGCGGCTCTGCGGGCCAGGTCGGCTCGATCGCAACGGTTGGCCTGCTCGCCGCGCCCACGTGGGCCAACGGCGCCCTGGACACGGCCGTGCTGCTCGACCGGCTGGCGGTGCTCGGCGGTCACGAGCCCTGGCCGTGGGACTTCACACAGGCCCTGCTGCGCCTGCCGCCCGGCATCGACGAGCCGTCCGCGGCGCGCGCCGAGGCGCTCGGCACCACGGCCGGCGCCCGCGTCGCCGCCTGGCTGCGCACCGGCGGCCTGCCTTCGCCCCGGTGGCACGTGGAGACGGTCTCTCGCCGCCCGCGCAAGCACGCCGGCGACTACGAACACGACTCGCTGCCGCTCCTGCGCGTCCAGGTCGGCACCTCGGCGGCGGCCACGGCGTCGCGGCCGCCCCGCAGCGGGGCCGTGACGACCGGTCTTTCGGTCGCGGCCCCGGGTTCGGCCGCGCCGGCGGCCCGCGGTGCGGACGCGGCCGAGGCGGAGTCGTTCGGGCTGCTCGGGTCGGCGCTGCCGACCGTCGGCGGCGGGACCGGCGGTTGGCATGTGCTGTGGCCGGGGCTGCTGCCGTGGCATCGCGGTCTGGCCGCGGCGCACGCGTTGCCCGACGTCGCCGCCACCGCCGACATGGACCGGCGCGGCGGTGCCGCCGTGCTGCCGATGCTCGCCGAGGCCGCCGGCGACCCGGGACCGGCGCTGCCGATCGCCGTCGCTTACGGCCTCGCCGCCCGCCACGAGGCGGACCGCGTCGCCGCGCTGGACGCGCTGCTGTTGCTGGCGGCCGCGGGCTCCTTCGACGCCGAGACCGCCGGCCGGCACCTGGGCGTCCTGGCCGCGGGTGGCGCCGTGACGCCGGCCCGGGCCCTGCAGCCCCTGCGCGACGCGGCCGCGGCCGGCGCCCCGCGCACGGTGTTTCGCCTGCTCGCCGCGGCCCTGCCGGCGCTGCTGGCGGCCGCGCCCCCACCGCGGGGCACGCCCGACCTGCTCACCCTGGCCGCCGAGACCGCCCCGGCCGCGCCCGGCCCGGTCGAGATCCCGGGCCTGGCCGACCTCGCCGCGCGCCGCAGCGGCTCGCGCCTGACCGCCGAGGCCCGCCGCCTGTCCACCGCCCTGGGCCTGAAGTTCTGACCGCCGAGGCCAGTGCCGCGGCACCGTCCAGGGACTGAAGTTCTGACCGCCGAGGCCAGTGCCGCGGCACCGCCCTGGGGCTGAAGTTCTGACCGCCGAGGCCAGTGCCGCGGCACCGTCCAGGGGCGATGCCGCGCCGTTGCCCTGGAGACGGGGTCGACCGCCACGCGGGTCACGTCGGGCGGCCCTGGAGGTCACGGTCGTGATCGGGAAGGCGGCCCCGGGTCGCGTCAGCGATTCCGGGGCGCCGCCATGATCAGGCCGGCTCCGTGGACGCGGCCTGTTGTCCGGATCTTGCGGAACGGCACGCGTCCAGCACGGCCAGCACGCGCCCGGCCCACCAGCGTGCGTCGTACCGTCGCACCGACTGGCGCATCCGGCCCATCGCCGCCTCCTCCTCGGCGGCGCGGCGTGGGTCGGCGGCCGCGGTGATCGCCCGCTTGAGGTCCTCCACGTCGTACGGGTTGACCATCGTCGCCTCGCCGAGCTCCCCGGCGACGCCGCTGAACTCGCTCAGCACGAGCACGCCGGTGTTGTCCAGCCGGGCGGCGACGAACGCCTTCGCGGTCGGGTTGACGCCGTCCCGCAGGGAGGTTGCCAGGAACACGTCGGCCAGGCGGAACAGGGCCACCAGATCGACCGGGTCGAGGTTGCGGTGCACATAGTGCACGACCGGCCGGCCGACGGCGCTGTGCGTACCGTTGATGCGCGCCACCAGTTGCTCGACGCGCGTGCGGATCCCGTCCTGTTCGGCGGACTGCCGCGCGGCCGGCACGACGACCTGGACCAGCACGCAGTCGGTCGCGCGAAGCCGGCGATCGGCCAGCAGCTCCCCGAACGCGGTGAGCCGCTGCTCGGCTCCGCTCGTCGCGTCGAGCCGGTCGACGGCGAGCAGCACGGCGCGTGGATCGCGCAGCTCCCTCCGCAGGCCGTCCATCCGCCGCCGCACGCCCACCCCCGCCGCGAGCTGCTCGGCCCTCTCCACGTCGGCGCCCATCGGCAGCGCGTCGACGACGACCCGGCGACCGCCGACGGTCACGACCTTGTCGTCGACCTCGTAACCGCCCAGGCCGCTCGCCAGCCGCACGATATTGCCGGCGCTACGACGGTCCGGAACCCGGATCGCGTCCGCGCCGAGGAGACCGTCGACGATCTCCGCGCGCATCGGCATCCGGCTGAACAGCTCCACCGGGGGCACGGGCAGCGGCAGGTAACAGCCGATGGTGAGGTCCGGCCGAGCCGCCCTCAGCAATGCCGGGACGAGCTGCAGCTCGTGGCCGTGCACCCATACGGCGGCGCCGGGCGCGGCCACCGCCGCCGCGGTAGCCGCGTAGCGCTCGTTGACGCTGCGGTACGCGCGCCGCCACCGCCGGTGGAAGGCGGGCCGCTCGACTCCATCGTGGTACAGCGGAACGATCGTCGACGCGCACTGGCCCTCGAGGTGATCGGCGATCTCCGTGGCCGACAGCGTCACCGGATACAGCGAGACCGCCTGAAACTTCTTCGGCGACGTCCCGTTGCCCGCGACGCCGTTCCAGCCGATCCAGGCACCGTTGCGCGCGGCCAGGGCAGGCCGCAACGCTCCCGCCCATGCGGCGTGCTCGCCCGCCCAGCGCCCCGGTCGGCGCCCGGTGTCCAGGGGCTCGGCGGGGATTCGGCTCGTCACGACGACGAGTTCGTGGTGGTTTGCTCCGTTCATCGATGGGTCCGTCGATGCGGGGTACATCGATATGAGCCTGGTCGGCGGCCATGACGGCCCCTCTGCGACATCGTGGCAATCTCATGACATTCGCCGGCCCGGCTCCGCGCCGGCCGGCTGGACAGCGGCCGGAAAGCCGAGCTATGAAGGGCAGCGTGGCAGTCGGATCGTCCCTGGGACGCGCGGGCCGGGGCATGGCCGTGGCGACCCTCGCGTCACGGGTGGCCGGATTTGCCAGGGTGCTGTTGCTGTCGGCCGCGCTCGGGCTGGGCAGCCGGCTGCTGGACAGCTACAACCTGGCGAACACGCTGCCGAACACGGTCTACGAGCTGGCCGTCGGCGGCGCGATGGCCAGTGTCATCGTGCCGTTGCTGACCCGGGCCGCGCTCGACGACTCCGACGACGGCGTGGCCTACGCCCAGCGACTGTTGTCGATGATCGGCTACGGGCTGGTCGCGGTCACTGTGGTGGCGACGCTGTTCGCCCCGTTCCTCGTGGAGCTGTACACGCCCGGCTTCACCGCGGACCAGCGGCAGCCGGCCGTGGTGTTCACCCGGTTCTTCCTGCCCCAGATCCTCTTCTACGGGGTGAGCGCGGCGACGGGCGCCGTGCTGAACACCCGGGGCCGCTTCGCCGCGCCGATGTGGGCCCCGTCGGCCAACAGCCTGATCGTCATCGCGGTCGGGTCGCTGTATCTCTTGGCCGGCGGCACCACCGGCACGCGCGAGTTGACCACGGCCCAGCTGCTGCTGCTCGGCGTTGGCACCAGCGCAGGGGTCTTCGCCCAGATGTCGCTGGTGCTGTGGGCGCTGGCCCGTAGCGGCTTTCCGGTCCGGCTCCGGTTCGACCTGCGGGGCGTCGGGATGCGCCGGATCGGCCGGCTCGGCGGCTGGATGCTGCTGTCCGTCGCCGCGGCGCAGCTGCTGTTCGCGGTCGCCACGAGATCGGCCTCGATCAGCGGGCTGGGCGGCATCAGCGCGTTCCAGAACGCGTGGGCGCTGTTCCAGCTGCCGTTCGCGGTCATCACCGTCTCGGTGATGACCGCGCTGCTGCCGAGGTTGAGCCGCAGCGCGGCCCGCATGGACCACCGCGGGATCACCGACGACCTCTCGCTGGCCATCCGGCTGGCCAGCGTCGCGCTCGCCCCGGTGGCGGCGGCCATGGTCGTACTCGGACCGCAGGTCGCGACGCTGCTGTTCGCCCATGGCCGCAGCACCGCGTCGACCGTGGGCCTGGTCGGGGTGCTCATGGCGGGATTCGGGCTCGCCGTGGTGCCGTTCACGGGCTACTCGATCATGCTCCGCGGGTTCTACGCCATGCAGGACACCAGGACGCCGGCGCTGATCAGCAGCGCGGTGAGCGTCGTCGGCGTGGCGGGGTGCCTGGCCGCGGTCGAGCTGCTGGCCCCCCGGCAGATCGTGATCGCCGTCCCGATCGCCTACGCGGCGGCGTACACCACCGGCCTGGTCATCGCGGGCCTCGTCCTGCGCCACCGGCTCGGCCGCATCGACGGTCGCCGGCTGGTCGGCACGCACGCCCGGGTGCTGGTCGCGGCGGCCGCGGCCGCCACCGTCGCGGCCGCGAGCGCCCGCCTCGTGACGGCGCTGGCCGGGCCGGCGTGGATCGCGGCGCCGCTCGTCCTCGCCGTCGCCGGCCTGCTCGGCGCGGCCACCTACGTGACCGCCGCCCGGCTGCTCGGCCTCGGCGAGCTCCGCCGTCTCGTGTCCACCGCGACGGCGGGGTTCCGGACCGGCCGCTGACAGCAGGTAGCGGTCCGGAGCGGAGGAGCCGCTCATCGGAGGCTCAGCAGGAGCTCATGCACTCGGGGGAGCGAGGCGGAGGAGAGGGCATGAGAGTGCGCTCATGCGCCCGGCATGCGCCCCGCGGGCTCGATCGGCTCGGGGGGCTCGGCCGCCTCGACGGACTCGAGCGGCTCGAGGGGCTCGAGGGAGTCGACGAACTCGGCGGGCTCGGGCCGGCTGACCGGATCGGCGGGGGCTCGGTTGGCCGGCACGACCACCGGGTCGTTGTGGTATCGGCGCTCGCCGCGAAGCGTGGTCAGCGCGGCGCGGCCGAGCAGTCTCAGGTCGAACAGCACGCTCTGTTCCCCGATGTACGCGAGATCCTTCACCAGCCGCTCCTCGGGCGGCATGTCGAACTTCTCGATCTGGGCGATGCACGCGATCCCCGGCCGTACGCTGTGCCGTTCGGCGTATCCGGGCACGGCCTTGAGATGGGTCAGGACCAGCACCGTGCGCAGCGGGCGCGGGCCGACCAGGCTCATCGAGCCGCCGAGGACGTTGACCAGCTCGGGCAGCTCGTCCAGGTGCCAGCGCCGCAGCCACCGGCCGACCGTGAGGGTGCGCGGATCGCTGCGCACCGACGCCACCGGGCCGGTGAGGCGCTCCGCGCCGTACCGCATGCTGCGGAACTTGAACTGCCGGAACGTGGCGCCGCCGCGGCCGACGGAGTTCTTGGTGAAGAAGATCGGGCCCGGCTCCTCGAACCAGATGAGCAGCGCGATGACCGGCCACAGCGGCAGCGTGAGGGCGAGCCCGAGCAGCGCGCCGGCGATGTCGAACAGCCGCTTCCCGCGCGGGGTCGGGCGCAGGCGCAGCCGGCCCGGGCCGTGGTAGGACAGGACCATGCGCTGGACGCCCAGGGAGGGCGGCGCGTTGTCCTCCACGAGTCCGGCGGTGGCGGCGCTGAGCACGATCCCGCCCGCGAACGCGCCGGTCACCAGCAGCAGGGCGGCGCGCGCCGGGACGTCGTAGCCGAGGCGCATCCAGAGCCACGGCGCGAGCATCAGCCCCACCGAGACCAGGAAGGCGATCCGGCAGGCCCAGGCGCGGGCCGGCTGCGAGATCAGGGATGCCAGGACGACGGCGGGCAGAAACGCCAGGATGAGCGACGTCAGCAGCCCCCAGTAATTCACGGTTTCTTACCTCCAGCAGTGCCACGGCGTCGTGGCGCGCGTCGCCGCCGACGGCCCCGGGCGAAGCCGCGGCTCGGGACCACTAGCGGTACGCCTTCTCCTGCTCGGCCCACATCGTGAACAGCAACAGGATCCACAGCTCCCGGGCATGTTCGGCCGTGCCGCTCAGGTGCTCCTCGACGATCCCGTTCACCTCGTCGAACCGGAAGTAGCCCTGCCGCTGCAGGACGTCCCGGCTCAGGTATTCGCGCAGCAGCGGCCGGTAGACGCCACGCAGCCACCTGGGCAGCGGCGCGTTGAAGCCCTTCTTGCGCATCGCGACGATCTCCGGTGGCAGCAGGCCGGCCATCGCGCGGCGCAACAGCCATTTCGGCCGCAGGCCCGGGAGTTTCAACCGGCCCGGCAGGGAGAAGGCGAACTCGAGCACGGGGGTGGCCAGCAGCGGGACCCGGACCTCCAGCGAGTGGGCCATGCTCAGCCGGTCGACCTTGGTGAGCACGTCGTCGGGGAGGTACACGTGGGCGTCGGTGTACTGGAACCGCGTCAGCGGATCGAAGCCCGCGCCGGCCCGGTCGTGGGTCTCGTGCGTCTCGTAGGCGTCGGTCATCTCGGCGAACACGTCGGGCTGCAGGAGCCGCGCCTTGTGCGCCTCGCGGAAGACCACCCGCCAGAGGTAGTGGCTGCGGCCCGGGTCCTCGATCGCGTTCTCGACGAACCGGCGGGCCCTGAAGTCGAAGCTCGCCTTGGCGTCCGAGCTGGGCAGGAAGCGCAGCAGGGCCGGGGCGATCCGGGCCGTCAGCGGACGCGGCAGGTGCCGGTAGTAGCGGGCGAGCTTGTCCGCCTGGTAGGTCGCGTAGCCGGCGAGGAGCTCGTCACCGCCGTCCCCGCTCAGCGCCACCGTCACCTTCTGGCGGGCGAGCCCGCACAGGTAGTAGGTGGGCACCATGGACGGGTCCGCGAACGGCTCGTCGAAGGCGGACAGCATGCCCCCCGCCACGTCGTCGGCCCGCGGTTCGACCAGCAGGGCGGTGTGATCGGTGCCGAAGTGCCGGGCGATCAGGGCGGCCTCGCCGCGCTCGTCGTAGGACCGGTCCGCGAAGCCGACCGAGAACGTCTTCAGCGCGGCGTCCGGCTCGGCGAGGCGGGCCGCGGCGACGACGGTGCTGGAGTCCATGCCGCCGCTGAGGAAGAAACCGAGCGGTACGTCGGCGGCCATCTGCTGGCGCACACCGTCGACGATGAGGTGGCGCAGGACGCGCTGGGCCGAGGCGGCGCTCAGGCCGGAGCGCGGTGCCACGTCGGCGAGGGCCCAGTAGGGCTTGACCGTGTACGCGTTGTCCTGCCACACCAGCGACGTGCCCGGCGGGAGCTTGCGGATCTCCCGGTACATGGTCCGCGGCGCCGGCACGTACATCAGCGACAGGTACGCACCGAACGCCCGCAGGTCGGGCGTTCGGTCGGGGACGGCGCTCAGCACGGCCTTCATCTCCGAGCCGAACACCAGGCCGCCGTCGCGCTCGGCGTAGTACAAGGGCTTCACCCCGACGCGGTCGCGGCACAGGACCAGGCGCCGGCGGGCCCCGTCGTACAGCGCGATGGCGAACATGCCTTCCAGGTGCCGCACGAAGTCGGCGCCGTGCTCCTCGTACAGATGCGGGATGACCTCGGCGTCGCTGCCGGACAGGAACCGGTGGCCGCGCGCGGCGAGCTCGCGGCGCAGGCGCCGATGGTTGTAGATCTCCCCGTTGAGCACGGCGTGCACGGTCCCGTCCTCGGAGCGCACCGGCTGCCGCCCGTGCGCCACGTCGATGACGGCCAGGCGCCGCACGGCCAGCCCGGCGGCGCCGCTGACGTAGTAGCTCTCGTCGTCCGGGCCGCGATGCGTGAGGGTACGGCACATGGCACGCAACCGGTCCGGGTCGACCTCGCGCGCGCCGTCCGCGATCACCACGCCGGCAATTCCGCACATTCGATTCTCCGCTTCGGCTGATCGCTGACAGGGCTGGCGGGTGCAGTCAGACCGGCGGCGGCTCGGGCGGGCGGTACACCGGCTCGGGCGCCACCGGGATCCACAGCCGGGTCTTCTGCGCGGCCAGCCGGGCCAGGTAGCCAGGCCCGAGGAGCAGATAGCGGCGCCAGAGCCGGCGCGGCTCGCGGCTCAGCCGCCACAGCCAGGCCAGGCCGTACCGCTGCATCGGCAGCGGTGCGGGGGTGAGCAGGCCGGCGTGGTAGTCGAATGCCGCGCCGACGGCCAGCAGCGGCATGGCCAGCAGCGGTCGCATCGCGTGCACGAACGCCTCCTGGCGCGGGCAGCCGAGACCGACCAGGACCAGCCGGGCACCCGACCGGTTGATCCGCTCGGCGATCCGCTCCGGCTCGCCGGGGTGGGCGGTGCGGAACTTCGACGGTTCGGCGCCGGCGATGCGCAGCGGCGGCAGCGCCTCGGTCAGCGACTCCGCCAGCCGTTCGACGGTCGGCGCCGTCGAGCCGTACAGGTAGACCGGCAGCGCATCCGCGGCCGCCCGGCGCAGCACCCGCAGCGTCAGGTCGGGCCCGCTGACCCAGTCCCGCAGCCCCGCCCCGTGCAGCAGGTTGAGCGCCCACCGCACCGGCTGGCCGTCCGGCGCCACCACGTCGAAGGCGTTGAGCCGGGCGTTGTGCGCGCGGCTCGCGACCCCGGTCATCACGCCGTGCACGGCCAACGCGCTGAGGATGAACGGACGCCGGTCCCGGGCGGCCGCGATCACGCGCGCGACGGCCGCGTCGTAGTCGATGACGTCGACCATGACGCCCAGCACGTTGCGTTTGCCGCCGTCGATCCCCGTCGAGGCACGCCGAACCGCCGGGCCGCCCGGCATGCGGGAGCGGTCCGGCGCAAACCCGATACTCAACCGTGTTCCTTTCGCCTCGCCCTCTTCGCACGGGCCGCAAGCCGTACGGCACAGTGCGAACTCGCTTCGGGGCGTCGGCGAGCCAGTACCCCCGCGAACGCCGCTAAACGCGACGCGCCGGAGCGTGCGGGGGTGGCTTTGCGAGGTGACGCGCCGTCGCGGTCATGACGGCGTCGTGTTCGGCCCGGATCAGGCCACGCGGCGCACGGCGCCCTCGGGGGCCGGGGCGGCCACGGCGGGGTGCAGGACCGCCGCCAGGGCCTCCACCCCGTCGACCAGTCGCGGGCCGGGCCGCACCACGAGCCCGTCGGCGTCGATCGCCCACACCTCGGCTTCGGGGAAGCGCGCAGCTACCGGCCCGGCCTGGGCGGCGGCGCCGTCGAGGTGGTACCCGCACGGCGAGACCACGACGACGTCCGGGCTCGCCGCGGTCAGCTCGGCCCAGTCGGCCGGCACCGACCGCTCGCCCGGCCGCGCCGCGACGGGCTCCCCGCCGGCCGCGACGACGAGGTCGGGCACCCAGTGCCCGGCCGTGAACGGCGGGTCCACCCACTCCACGACGAGAACCCGCGGCCGCTCCCGCCCGGCGACCCGCGCCGCCACCGCGCCGAGCCGCTCGCGCAGCCGCGCGACGAGCGCCGCGGCCCGCCCGGCTGCCCCGGCCCGCTCCCCCACCGCGACGATCGTGCCGAGCACCTCGTCGAGCGAGTGCGGGTCGAGCGACAGCACGTCCGCGCGGCAGCCGAGATGATCGAGCGCGTCCTCGACGTGCCCGGACGGCAGCGCGCACACCCGGCACAGGTCCTGCGTGAGAATGAGGTCCGGCGCCAGCGCGGCGAGCGCACCGGCGTGCAGCGTGTACAGGTCCTCGCCGGCGGCGAACCGCGACCGCACGTACGCGTCGATCTCGCCCGGCGTCAACCCCTTCGTGTCGCGCCCGCCGACAACGACGGCCTTCTCCGCACGCGCGGACGGCGGCTCGTCGCACTCGAAGGTGATCCCGACGAGCCGGTCGCCGAGCCCGAGCGCGTAGACGATCTCCGTGGCCGACGGCAGCAGCGACACCAGGCGCATGACCTCGACGGTATCCCCCGGCCGCGTCACGCGCCGATGATGCGGTCCAGCACGTCGCGGGCGGCGGCGAGGCCGTCCATGGTCTCGGTGATGCGGGCACGCTCGCGGGCCAGGCCGTCGAGAAGCTCGGGGCACTTCGGGGCGAGCACGGTCGCGCCGTCGGGGACGCAGGGCAGGATCTCGGCGATCGTCGCGGTGCCGAGGCCGGCCGACAGCAGCAGCTGGATGTGGTGCACGGTGTGCTCGGCCTGGGGCGGGTAGTCGCGGTAGCCGCTCGGGCGCCGCCCGGGTCGCAGCAGGCCCTGCTCCTCGTAGTACCGCAACGCTCGCGGGGTGGTCCCGGTCAGCCTCGCCAGCTCGCCGATCCGCATGCCCGCAGGAGATCACGGGCTTGACCTTCACGTCAACGGAAGGGTTTAGCGTCGGTGGCATGAACGACGAACCTTGCGCCGTCGCGGTGCTCGGGCTCGGGCCGATGGGGCGGGCGCTCGCCGGCGCCGCGCTCGCGGCCGGGCACGCCACCGTGGTCTGGAATCGCACGCCGCAGCGCGCCCACCCGTTGCTGGACCGGGGCGCGGCCCTCGCCCCGAGCGCGGCCGAGGCGCTGCGCCGCGCCCCGGTGGCAATCTGCTGCCTGCTCGATTACGGCGCCGTCCGCTCTGCGCTGGACGGCGCCGAGGGTCCGGCCGTGCTGGTGAACCTCGGCAGCGGCCACTCCGGCGAGGTCCGCGGGATGGCCGGCTGGGCGGCCGCCCGCGGCATCGAATACCTCGACGGCGCCATCCTGACGCCCGCGCCCACCATCGGCACGCCCGCCGCGACCATCCTCTACAGCGGTCCCAGGCCGATCTTCGACGCCCACCAGGCCGTACTGCGGGCCTTCGCCGCCGATCCGCTCTTTCTCGGCGAGGAGGTCACGACGGCCGCCGCGTACGAGATGGCGCTGCTGGACCTGTTCGTTATGTCCACCGGCGGCCTCGCCCACGCCTTCGCGCTCGCCACCGCCGCGGGACTCGACCCGGCGGCGTTCGCCAGGTTCGCCGGCGGCATCGGCGCGCTCCTGCCCGAGATGGCGCATCGGTACGCCGGAAACCTGGCGGCCGGCACCTTCCCCGGCCAGCCGTCGACCCTCGGCTCGGCGTCCGCGGCGCTGGCCCACGTCGCCGCCGCGTCCGCCGACCTCGGCGTGGACGCGGGACCGCTGCACGCGCTGCGTGCCCTGTTCGACCGGGCGGTCGTCGCGGGCCACGGCGGCGAGGGGTACGCCCGGCTGGCCCGTTTCCTGACCGACGAGCGCACCCACCGGTAGCTCAGACCCGCCGCGCGGGAGATCGTCTCGTCCGGCCACGTGCCGCCGGAAAGGTCATGACCTCGGCTGTCTGCGGCGCACGAGCAGCAGGGCGACCACGCCGGCGAGGGAGGCCACGGCGACGGCGCTGCCGGCGGCGGTGCCGGCGGGGCTGACCTCGTTGACCGTGGCGCCGTTGAGGGTGGCCGGGACCCGGGCGCCCGGATCGTCGCCGTAGGTCTCGACGAAGTGGACGGCCTCGCGGCGGATCGTGCCGTCGCTGGACTCGAAGGTGCCGGCGCACTCGTACCGGGGCCGGTGGGAGCCGGCGTCGAACGCGCACGACCGGACGGTGACGGTGCCCCGGCGGCCGGTCGCGTAGTGCACGACGTCGGTGAGGATCGCCGCGCCCGCGCACAGCGCCAGGAGGGCCAGCAGGCCCGCCGTGGCCAGCAGGGCGCGGCGCCGGGTCATCGCGTCATGCCGGCGATGGTCTGCGCGAAGGTCGACTCGGCCGCGGCGATCAGCTTGTCGCGGCCGTCGTGTCTCGGCTTCCGGCGCCACCCCGCGTTGTCGTCGCGCCGGGCGCTGTTGTCGTCGCGCCGGGCGCTGGACACGAGGACGGGCCGCACGTTGCCGCCGCCGATGGACGGCGTCCGGTGCAATAGCCGCTTCGCCTGATCGCCGATGCCCACGGTCTCGTAAACGACGGCCTCCTCGCCGAGGCCGGGCACGTGCTGTCGGGGCCGGCCAGCTTCGCGGTAGCCGGTCTCCTGGTGCTGACCGGCGACCGCTAGGAAGCCATCATTGTATGCCCATGCCTTGACCAACCGCTGACCCACCGCTGACCCACCGCTGACCCAACGAGCAGGTCAGGTCGGCGGCGGGGTCAGGCGGTCACGAGGTCGAACTGCTCCCACTGTCCGATCGCCGTGCGGTTGGCGATCAGCGGCGCGGCGCCGCCGTTGTCCGCGCACACGTACTGGTTGTTGGCCGCGGCCAGCAGGCTCACCGTCCCGTTGGCGTTGCGGACGAGCCGGAAGGTCTCCCACTGGCCGGCGGCGGCGCGGTTGGCGATCAGCGGTGCCGCGCCCGCGTTGTCCGCGCAGACGTACTGGCCGTTGATCCGCGCCCGCAGCGCGATGTTGCCGCCGCCCAGGTCGATCTGGTCGAACTGCTCCCACGCGGCGACCACAGACGCGGTGGCCTGCAGCGCCGAGGCGCCGGCGTTGCGGGCCGAGACGAACAGGTTGTTCGCGCGGGAACGCAGCGCCACCGTGCCGGTCGGGGGCGGGGTCGTCGGGCCGCCGGCAATGGGCTGGGTGGGACGGGTCGGGGTCAGGGGCGCCTGGCCCTTGAACATGCGGCCCCCGTCGGCGGTGATGCGCAGATAATAGTCCGCCGAGCAGGCCACGCCGTCGGCGTCCAGCGCGGGGTGGCCGAAGTTGGTCGGCTGCATCGACGCGTTCTCGGCGGTCTTCGCGATCTGGTTGCCCTCGTTGAACTCGTCGAACATCGACACGTACAGGCCCTGGGCGCCCAACCTGGTCATGTTGTAGATGTGGCGCCAGTAGAAGTCGCCGTGCGCGCGGGCGCCGGCGGACAGGTCGCCGGGCATCACGCAGGGCTGGTAGTCGATGCCGCGGGCGTTGCAGTCCGCCTGGTCGCCGACGTTGACGTTGTTGTAGTAGGAGTCCAGACCGGCGATGTCGCCCGTCCGGCCGACCATCCACGGGGAGATCATGTTGAAGGCGTGGTAGACGTCGAGGAACCCGGGGCGGGAGTCGTTGACGCCGGTGCGCCACCAGGTCGGCACGCCGCCGATGACGTAGCAGCCCTGGGCCTTGAACCAGTTGATGACGTCCAGGCACGGTCCCGGCGCGAACGGCCTTCCGGAGTCGTTGAACCCGAAGCCCCAGATGCACACGACCGGCTTTCCGTTCTGCCGGGCGTACGCCGAGGAGGAGGTGTACGCCGACATCTTGGTCGTCCAGTCGGTCTTGATCTCCGACTGCATGTTCGTCCAGCTGGTGACGTCGTACATGATGTAGAACTTGCGGCCGTACGTCTCGGCCGCGCTGCGGACCTTCGCGGCCATCGCGTCGCGGGTCGGGCCCTCGCCCCCGAACGGGTTGAAGCGCTGCAGCGCGGCGGTGTCGCAGCCGTAGTCGCGCATCCACTTGAAGTGCGTGTCCACGGTCTGCTGGTCGTAGGAGGAGAACAGGCGCGCGGGCTGGCCGTTGCCGAGGTTGGCATACGCGGTCGTGTAACCCTTGGTGAACTCGCGCATGTCCGGCCACGAGACGATCGTGGTGTTACTGGGGGACGGAGGCTGGCCGCCGTTGCGGCTCCAGTGCCACCACGAATTGATCGGCGCGCCGTCGCCGGGGCAGGCGAACCACCCCTGGTAGCCGACGGTGATCTTGCCCACCACGTCGCCCGGGGCACTGGCCGCCTCGGCAGTGCCGACGGTGAGATAACCGACGGCTCCGAGGCCGGTGGCGGCCAGCCCGGATGCGAGCACCTGACGTCGTGTGAGACTCATGAGGTTCCTTTCGGCGCGGCACAGGAGCGCGCCGATCGCACCTGCGGGTCTGCCTCAGAATTCTGCCGACGTCGATGTGCTTGTCAACGCTTATCATCCGATGATTCGGTGCCGAACGAAGAAATAATGACCCCCTAAGGTCCGGTGCCCCGCACCAATGCTTCGATGCCGTGCGGTCCGCAGGTCCATCCCTTGAACACCATGGTCGAATCGGAAAGCTGGGTGCGGTCGCCGAGGACGACATGCAGCCGCACGGCGGCCTCGGACCGGCAGAACTGCGGGTGCGGGGTAGCTCGCGCGAGGGTGATCGTCCGCGGCGGGGCCGCCGGGGCGGCCGCCAGCAGCGCCAGGGCGGCCAGCACGAGCACGCGCACGCCGGGCCGTCTTCGCAGGGGCGCGGGCCCGGGCAGGTCGTCGGGGTCGATCTCAGAATAACGGTCGAGGTCGATCACCGGGGTGATGCTACCCGGCGGCCACGACGTTCTGGGCCCGCTGCGGCGAAAAGCATCGCGCCCGAGTCGGCTCGACCACCCGGCCGTCCTCCTCGTCGCCGGGTGCCCGGCGGGACAACGTCAAGCGTTTGATCGAGCCCGTGCCCCGGCCCGCAGGCGGCGCGGGTCCACCTCGCGGTCGGGGAAGCGGCGCAGGTACTCGGTCTCGAGCTCCGCGGTGCGCTCGTCGTGGTGTACCAGCGCCTGCGGCGAGGCGTGATGGAAGGTGTCGTCCCGGGTCTTGTGCAGGTGGCGCAGTTCGCGGAACAGGTCCGCGTCGGAGAGCTCGCCCGCCGGCACCCCGGTGCCCAGGATCGCTCGGCCGTTGAGCTGTACCAACGCCTCCGCGGCCTCCTCCTGCGCGTACTCACCCTCCGGCAGCGCCTCCAGCGCGGTGACGGCCTCCGCGGGCAGGTCCAGGGCGACGGCGCGGCGGTAGATCTCGCTGCGGCTGACCCGCTCCCGCCCGGCGTAGACGTCGTCCAGCAGCTCCTCGATGTCGTGCATACGATCTCTTTACCCGCCCCGCGCCAGGCGACACCCCCGGACGCGACGGAAGGCTGGTATAGATCACGGTATGTGGAACCGGGCCGAGCGGGCGCTGCGCGCCGCCTACCGCACGGGCGCCCCGCTCGATCTCGGCGGCTCGGGCGAACCGCGGGCCCGGGCGCGGGCCACGGTGCGGGCCTCGGTGCTCGCCGAGCTGCTGCTGGCCGGCCCGCCGCCCCGGCCCGGCCGCACGGCCCGCGTCGACCTCGCCGGCGCCCGCATCACCGGCCGGCTGGACCTCACCGGCGCCCGCATCGACGCCCCGCTGCGCCTGCGCCGCTGCCTCTTCGACGAGCCGCTGCTGCTCGACCACGCCGAGCTCGGCTCGGTGAACCTCGACGAGTGCGTGCTGCCGGCCGTCGAGGCGGAGTCGCTGCGCGTGCGCCGCTGGTTCGGCATGCGCGACGCGCGGGTGGCCGGCGCGGCCTGGTTCCACCACGTCCGGGTCGGCGGCGCACTGGACTTGGCCGGCAGCGCCTTCGGCGGCGCGGTCAACCTGCAGCGCGCCGTCGTGGAGGGTGACGCGAGGCTCGGCCACGGCGCCGTGTACGCGGCCGGCCTGCGCCTGGAGGGCGCCCGCGTCGCCGGCGACCTCAACATCGCCCAGGCGAGTGTGCGGGCCCCCGCGGCCGGCCCGGCGATCGGCGCCGGCGGCGTGACCGTGGGCGGGGGCCTGTGGGCGCACGAGCTCGTCGCCGACGGCACCGTGGTGCTCATCGGCCTGCGCGCCACCGCCGCGATCACGCTGCAGCACACCACCCTGCGTCACCCGGACGGCCACGCGCTGCTGCTCATCGAGGCGCAGACGGCGATGCTGACGCTGCGCCCGGCCCCGGACTCGGCCGGCACGATCTCGCTGCGCGACGCGCACGTCGGCCGGCTCGTCGACGACCCGGTCGGCTGGCCGGCGGGGTGCCAGGTGGAACTGGCCGGCCTGACGTACGACCGGATCAGCCGCCGCTCCAGCGACACGGCCGAGTGGACCGCCCGCCAGCGCCTGGCGTGGATGGCCAGGTACGGCACCGACTTCGCGCCCGGCCCGTACGATCAGCTCGCCGCCGCGCTGCGCCGTGACGGCCGGGAACAGGAGGCCCGCGAGGTCCTGCGGGTCCGCGAGCGGCTGCGGCACCGCGCGATGGGTCGCCTGGGCGCGATGTGGGGCTCCGTCCAGAACGTCACGATCGGCTTCGGCTACCGCCCGGCGCGGGCCCTGTTGTGGCTGGTCGCCGTGCTCGGTGCCGGGAGCGCGTGGTTCGCGTGGAGCGGCCCGCTGCACCCGGTGAAGGCGGACGAGGCGCCGACGTGGGATCCGCTGCTGTACACCCTGGACCTGCTGGTACCACTGGTCGACCTCGGCCACGAACGGGCGTGGGACCCGACCGGCGCGGACAAGGCGGTCGCGGTCCTCGTCATGGCGGCGGGCTGGATCCTGGCCACCACCGTCGTCGCCGGCGCGAGCCGCGCCCTGCGCCGATGATGGGCGTACGCATCCGACACCATGGGGTTGCCGCCGCACCGGACGATCAGGTCGAAACCGGCGGACGACCGCAGGGTGCGGTAGCGTTGCCTACGTGTGGTTCTGATCGCGTTCGGTCAGGATTGGCCCATTCTTCGGGCAGACCCTTGTCGTCCCTTCTCGCAATCGCTGCGGCGCTGGTGGCCGCCGTCGTCGGTCTGGGCAGTTCGGGGCTGCTGAGCCCGTGGTGGTCGCTGTTCGTCTACGACTACACGCAAGTCTTCGTCGCGTTCGCCGCGACCCTCGCCTGCTGGATCACGGCCGGTCGGCATACCGGCGGGCAGCGGTGGTGGCGGGTGTGGATGGGCGCCGCGATGTGCGGTTGGATGATCGGGCAGATCCTCTGGTCCTGGTACCAGCTGTTCCGCAACGTCGAGCTGCCGTCGCCGTCGCTCGCGGACGCCGGATATCTGATGATGCCGGTGTTCGCGCTCGTGGCGCTCATCGCCCTGGCCGCCGACCGTCCCAAGCAGGGTGTGCCGCGGCACCGCCCGGAGCAGTTGGTGATGGTCCTCGACGGGCTCATCGTCGTGGGTGCGTTGTTCGTGCTCAGCTGGGCCACCGCGCTCGCGCCGGTGGTGCGGGCCGGTGCGGTCACCCCGCTCGCCTACTCGGTCGCGATCGCCTACCCGCTCACCGATCTGTTGCTGACCGTCATCGTCGTCCTGCTCATCGCCGCAGCCTCGTCGACGGCGAAGCGATTGCTGATCATTCTCGGCGCCGGGCTGTTGTGCCTGGCGATCTCGGACAGCATCTTCGCGTACCGGGTGTCCGCGGGTGCACAGAGCGTACCGACGCTGATCGATGCCGGGTTCGTCGCCGGGCTCGCGCTCGTCACGGTCGCCGCGCTGGCCCCGGCCCAGCAGACGCCGGGCTGGGCCGCGCGACCGGACGCACGGTGGGGCCAGCTGCTGCTGCCCTACGTGCCGGTCGCCGGCATGGGCGTGCTGTTCGTTGTACAGCGCGTCCGTGGCATCCCGACGGACACCGTCGAGATCGTCGTCGAGACCGTGGTCATCGCACTGCTGATCATCCGCCAGGCGGTCTCGCTCGTGCAGAGCGCCAACCTCGTCGCGTCGAGGGCGCGGCTGGTGCTCGCCACCGACCAGACCCGCCGGCAGCTCGAGCGCGATCTGCACGATGGCGTTCAGCAGCGACTCATCTCGCTGGCGCTGGACGTCCGCCGTGCCGAGTCCGACGTACCGCCGGAGCTGACCCAGCTTCGACAGCAGCTGTCCGCCGTCGCGGCCGGGTTGAGCGGCACGGTCAACGACGTGCGCGAGCTCTCGCGCGGCGTGCACCCGGCGATCCTCACCCAGGGCGGCCTGCGACCCGCGCTGCGCGCGCTGGTCCGCCGCTGCGGCGTCCCGGTGGAACTCGACGTGAAGGTCGACGGCCGGCAGCCGGAGCCGGTCGAGGTCGCGGCGTACTACGTGGTGGCGGAGGCGCTGACGAACGCCGCCAAATACTCCCAGGCCACGCTCGTCCACGTCGGAGTGCAGGTCCAGGGTGACTACCTGCACCTGTCGGTGCGTGACGACGGCCTCGGCGGCGCGGACCCGAGGCGCGGCACGGGCCTCACCGGACTGACCGACCGCGTCGAGGCCCTGGGCGGCACGCTCACCCTCGACAGCCCGGCCGGCCAGGGCACTCGCCTGCAGGCCGAATTCCCGCTCAACCAGCGCTGACCAGGCGGCCATGACGGCGGAGTACGGGCGCTGAGGACAACAGCTTCCCGGCGAGTTGCCTGATCTCTAGGATTCGGGTGGCGGGCCGGGACAGTCATGGAGTTCACCGGGTCCGGGGTTCGAACCCTCGGCGGTCCACGTGCTCAATTCGCCTGCTGGTGCCGGCGACGCCGATCTCGTCGGCCGTGACGATGATCTGGCGGCGCTGCGTTCGTTCGTGGATCGGGCACGGCGGGCGGGTGGCACATTGCTGCTCGTGGGCGAGCCCGGTGTCGGCAAGACGGCGTTGCTGGGGGCGGCCGCTGGGCACGCCGAGGCGGCGCGGACACGGGTCCTGACGGCTTCGGGCACACAGTTCGAGGCGGCGCACAGCTTCTCGGCCCTGCACCAGGCGCTGCATCCCCTGGTCGAGGACCTCGGCGGGTTGAGCGCGACCCACCGGCGGGCGCTCGGCGTCGCGCTGGGGATCCGCGCCGGCGCCCCGCCCAGCCTGCTGATGATCGCCAATGCGACGCTGGCGCTGCTCGAACGGGTGGCGTCGACCGCCGCGGTACTGCTGATCGTCGACGATCTGCATTGGCTGGATCGCGCGAGCGCCATGGCGCTGGCCATCGTCGCCCGGCGCGTACCGGCTCGCGTCGGGCTGCTGGCCGCGTACCGATCCGGGGAGGAGAGCTTCTTCGACCGGGCGGGTCTGCCCGTCCATGAGATTCGGCCGCTCGACGATTGGGCCGCCATAACGCTGGTTGCCCAGCGGTTCCCGGCGCTCGTTCCGCGGATCCGGCGGCGCCTGCTCGACGCGGCGCAGGGCAACCCACTCGCGCTGCTGGAGCTTCCGCTGGCGCTCACCGATCGGCAGAAGTCCGGACTGGGAACGCTGCCCGACGTACTTCCGCTGAACCGCCGTCTGCAGGCGGCGTTCGAGTCGCGGGTGAGCGGCCTGCCCGCGCCGACCCGGCGGTTGCTGCTGCTGGCGGCGCTGGACGGCACCGGCCGGCTGAGCACCCTGGCCGCCGGCGACGCGGCCCTCGCGGACCTGGCTCCGGCCGAGCGGGCAGGTCTGGTCCACGTCGACGAGCGTGCCGGTGCCCTGGCGTTCCATCACCCGCTGACCAGGTCGGCCGTGGTCGATCTGTCCACGGTCGACGAGCGGATGCGTGCACATGCCGACCTTGCCGAGGCACTGGCGGACCGCCCGGAGCGCTCCGCCTGGCACCTGGCCCAGGCGACCGCCGGGGCGAACGAAGCGGTGGCCCGCCGGCTCGAGGACGCCGCCTACGCGATCCGCAGCCGCGGCGACGCCGCCGGTTCGGTCACCGCGCTGTTGCGGGCCGCCGACCTCAGCCCGGTCGGGGCCGATCGCAGTCGCCGGCTCGCCGAGGCGGCGTACCTCGGCGCGGTCGTGACCGGCGACCTGCGGGACGTCCCTCGCCTGCTCGCCGATGCCCGCCTGGGCGAACGCGAGCGGAACCGGTCGCTCGTCTCCGCCGTCGCCGCCGCTCATCACCTGCTGCTCAGCGGCGAAGGCGACATCGACACCGCCCACCGGCTGCTGGTCGGCGCCGTCGAGATGCAGCCGACCCCGTACGACGGCGGCAACCCCACGCTGGTCGAGGCGTTCTACACCCTGGGCTGGGTGTGCTACTTCGGGGGACGGGCCGAGCTGTGGAAGCCGTTCCACGCCGCGCTCGCCCAGCTCACCGATGGAGTACCCGAGCTGCTCACGCTGCTGGCCGGCACGTTCGACGACCCGGCGCGCACCGCGGCGCCGCTGCTGGACCGGATCGACACGGCGATCGCCGGCCTGGTCACGCAGGCGGACACGGTGTGGAGCATCCGGGTCGGCCTTGCCGCGATGTTCGTCGACCGGCTGACGTTCTGCCGTACGACGCTGTCCGGCATCCTGGGTGACGACCGCGGCACGGCGGTGACCCTGTCACTGCACGCCCGCTCACTGCTCGGGCTGGACCAGCTGATGACCGGCGAGTGGGAGGATCTGCGCTCGCTTGCCGAGGAACACGTCGAGCTGTGCCGCGCGCACGACTACCGGCTGCTGGAATGCCTGGGGCTGTATCTGCTGGCGATGCTGGCCGCCGCGCGCGGCGAGCGCGACACCCTCAAGCAGCTGACCGACCGGATGACGATGTGGGCGACGCCGCGCCGTGCCGTGCTCGTCCTGCGCATCGCCGCCCAGGCGAAGCTGCTGGACGCGCTCGGCCGCGGGGATTTCGAGGAGGCGTACCGGCAGGCGACGGCGATCGCCCCCATCGGTGAGCTGCCCGCTCACGTGCCGCACGCGCTCTGGGTGATCATGGACGTGGTGGAGGCCGCGGTGCGTACCGGGCGGATCGCCGAGGCGGCGGCGCACGTCGCGGCGGCCCGCGCGTGCGGCGTGGCGGAGGTGTCCGCGCGGCTGGCGATGACCGTCGACGCGGCGGCCGCGCTGGTCGCGACCGAGGAGCAGGCACCGGCCCTGTTCGACTCGGCCCTCGCCGCGGGCGGCGAGCGCTGGCCGTTCGAGCGCGCCCGGATCGCCCTCGCCTACGGCGAACGGCTGCGGCGGGGCAAAGCCACGACCCGGGCTCGCGACCACCTGACGTCCGCTCTGGACACCTTCAACCGGCTGGGCGCCGGCCCGTGGGCGGCCCGTGCGGCGGCCGAGCTGCGCGCCACCGGCCTGACGGTCCACCGTCTGCCCTCGGCCGGTCCGGCCGCGCTGACGCCGCAACAACGGGAGATCGCCGAGCTCGCGGCCGCCGGCCTGACCAACAAGCAGATCGGCGAACGGCTGTTCCTCTCGCCCCGGACCATTAGTACCCACCTCTACCAGATCTTCCCGAAGCTGGGCATCACCTCGCGCGCCGCGCTGCGCGACGCGCTGGCGGACACCGGCGCCACGGGCCGGCCCGCACGCAACGGCTGACGCGGGCGTCGCGCGGTCCGCTACCGAATCGAGACCTCCGTAGAAGCTCCCCAGCAGCCCGGCCGGTGTGCACGCGGTGAGCCGCGGGCGCCGGGCCGTGTGATCCGAGACCTCCTGGAGACCAGGAATGGCCATGAGCCGCACCGCCCGGGCCGGTGGCGGCCGGTCCGGGCGGAGACCGTGAGAGCACCCTAAAAGTGTTGTACGTCGATATCGACCGGCTGTCAAAGGTTCGTTCGCCATGCGGAAACAATGTCCGTTCGACCCGGCCGGGCTGCCCGTACAGCCGAAATCCGCGGTCAGCGACGGTTAACCGACAATGCCGAGCTACCGCGGCAACATCCGAGTCCCTAGGCTCGGCTCGTCGCCTGACTGGGGAGGTTGCTTCATGGCCGTCTACGTGGACCCGCCGGCTTCCGCGGACGAGCTCCGCCAGAGGCTCTACGACGGCCACCTGCTCGTGCTGACGAAGCTGCCCTCCGTCGCCGAGTTCGTGGAGCACGCCCGCGAACAGCTCACCGAGTTGTTCGCGCCGCACGACCCGGAGCACGTCCACGAGCACATCGCGCCCGAGGCGATGGCCGAGCTGCTCGGCCCGTGGAAGCCGCGCTTCATCCACCACGAGCGGTCCAAGACGCTGGTGCGCAACATCATCGAGGAGGCTGGCTTCAAGGCCGCCGAGACGCACTTCGACGTGCCGAAGCCGCGCACCTCGTTCCCGATCGGGCACCTCAACACCGGCGTCGCGTTCGCCTTCCCCTGGCACCGCGATGTGTGGTACTCGGCCCCGAACCAGCAGCTGAACTGGTGGCTGCCGGTGTTCCCGGTGCGTGAGACCAACGCGATGTCGTTCGACCTGGACCGGTTCAACGCCCCGGTGCGGAACAACTCGGGCGACTTCGACTACTACCGCAACAACGTGGGCCGGCTCACCACCGCGCGGTCGGTGCAGGCGGAGGCCCAGGTGCGCCCGGGCGCGTACGACCACAACCCGCCCAACGAGCTCATCGCGCTGCCAGCGCCCGGCCAGGTGCTGCTCTTCTCCGGCGCGCACCTGCACCGCTCGACCCCGAACACGTCCGGGCTGGCCCGCTACAGCATCGACTTCCGCACCGTGCACGTGCCCGACGTGCTGGCCCAGCGGGGCGCGCCGCTGGCCGACACGTACTGCACCGGCACCGCGATCCGCGACTTCGTCAACGTCGCCGACGAGTCGCGCTTCGACGAGGACACCGTGGTCGAGCTCTACGGCGCTCCCCCGGCCGACGCGATGCTGGTGTTCGGGGCGCCCAAGGCCTGACGTGCCCGCCGCGCATTTCGATTGACGGAGTGAGTACTCACTCCGTACTGTTGGGGCATGACCGAACCAACGCGTTCCCGGCGCCGCGCGCCGGGCATGACCACCGAGCAACGCCGCGAGATGATCCTGCAGTCGGCGCTCCCCCTCGTCGCGGAGTACGGCAGCGCGGTCACCACCGCACAGATCGCCCGGGCCGCCGGCATCGGCGAGGCGACCGTCTTCCGGGTGTTCGCCGACAAGGACGAGCTGCTGCAGGCGTGCGTCGCACGGGCCCTGGACCCGACGAACGTGCTGCGCGAGCTTCGATCGATCTCCCTCGACCAGCCCCTCGCCGACCGGCTGGTGGAGGCCGCGGACGCGCTGTCGGCCCACCTCGGCCGCATGGGGGCCGTGCTCGGCGCCCTGCACGCGTCGGGCCACCAGCACCGGCGCCGCCCACCGGTCGAGGACGAAGGCGCATCCGGCCGCTCGACGGGCCGCGACGCGTCTCAGGCCGAGACGAAGGCGGCCGTCGCCGAGCTGTTCCAGCCCGAGGCCGATCGGCTGCGCCTGCCCGCCGGCACCGCGACTGACGTGTTCCTGGGCATCATGTTCAGCCGAGGACGGTTCGCGCAGACCGGGTCCGACCCGATCGACGTCGCCGAACTCGTCGACCTGTTCCTGCACGGCGCGCTGCTGGCCGCTGATCCCGCCTGACGGCCGCCACCGTGCCGACCGCCCGGAGCCGGCACGACCGCCGCCGCAACGCCAGAATCCCACGGTGCGGCCGCGTGGATTAGCCCGGCCCGGCGGGGGTACGGAAGACGGCATGGACGACGACGCACCGATCATCTCCGGGATACCGGCCGCGGCCCGCACGGTGGACGCGGTCGGCGCGCACAATGCCCGCACCGGCGCGGACCAGGAGTGGACCGCGGAGGACCTCGCCCTGGCGGAGGGGCGCGATCCGACCCCGGCCAACGTCCGGCGTGCCCAGCGGGAGCTCGACGAGCTCGGCCCGGCGGCGATCGAGAAAACCGTGCCGTAGACAGGCAGCCGATGCGGGGGCGTGTTCAGCGCACCTTGAGCACGGGGGCCAGCATTGTGACGGAGGGCTGGACCTCGTTGTTGAGCAGCCCGGCGAGGCGGTGCACCGCGGTGCGGGCCAGCTCCTCCACCGGCAGGGACACCGAGGTGACGGGCGCGGCGATCCGCTCCACGGCGTCGTCGGGGCAGATGGCGACGATGTCGACCTCGGGCCGGCCGAGCCCGGCGAGGCGATCGACGACCAGCGGCAGCGCCCACTCGTTGTAGACGACCATCGCGCTGATGTCCGGGTCGCGGGTCAGCAGGTCGCTCAGCGCGTCGACCACTCCGCCGGCCGAGGGCAGGCACGGCGTCCACGTGGCCGCGGCGCCCTGCTCGCGCAGGGCGTCGAGGGCACCGTCGCGGGCGTGCGCGGCGTAGGCGGCGCCGCGCCGGTAGGCCTCCGGGTGCTGACCGAGGAAGCCCACATGGGTGTGGCCGCGGCTCAGCAGGTGCTCGGCGGAGGCGCGCCCGCAGGCGGCGAAGTCGAAGTCGACATACGGCAGGCCGTAGGGGCTGTCCGGCGTACCGACCAGCACCGCGGGACACTTGAGCGAACACAGCAGCTCGACCCGGGGGTCCCGCTGCTGCACCTCCATGAGCATGACGCCGTCGACCATCGCCGAGCCGACGGCGTCGCGGATCGCCGAGGTGCCGTCGTCGTCGGTGAGCATGAGCAGCTTCAGCCCGGCACCCTGGGCGGCGGTGAGGGCCGCCCACACGTAGGGCATCTGGACCTGGTTGTGCGGCCCGTGCACGAGCGGCAGCGCCATGGCGATGACCCCGGTGCGCCTGGTGCGGATCGACCGGGCACCGGCGTGCGGGCGGAACTGCAGCTCCGCGATGCTCGCCTCGACCCGGGCGATGGTCTCGGCGGAGATGGACCGGTTGCCGCTGAGCACGTAGGAGACCGTGCTGCGCGACACCCCGGCGTGCTTCGCCACGTCCGCGATGGTCACTGCCATTGGCCGAGTCTCCTCCCCGCGCGGCGTCGCCATGCGGCCGGGCTTCGCGCCGGTCCCGCCCAGCACGTGCGGTTCAGGCCGCCGCGCCGCCGGGCGCCGGCCGCCCGCCGCGCTCGCGGTCCGGACGGCGGCTGCCGAGCAGTTCCGCGCCGAGCGCCAGGCCCCAGGCCAGGAACCAGGGGTCCCAGAGGTACAGGTGCCACCGGATCGCGGACCGGTTCGCGCCGGGCGCCGCGTCGATGAGGCCGGCCTCCACGAACGCCTGGCCGGCGACGAGCAGCCCGCCGTACGACACCAGCACGACCGCGGCCGTCCACGCCACGAACCGCAGCGGCCGGCGCCACGGCCCGGGCCGCGCGACCGCGAGGCCGGCCAGCGCGACGGCCAGCTTCAGCGCCGCCGTGACCCACACGATCGCGATCAGGCCCGGGTCGCGGGCGCGGCCGAGCTCCTCGATCGTCCCGCCGAGCGTGCTCAGACCGGCGGTGCCGCCGGCCGCCCAGTAGGCGCTCACCAAGGCGTACAGCAGTCCGAGCACGAAGGCGGCCCACCCTGCCCACCCGACACGACGTTCCACGCCGCAATTCTGCCCTGGGCGCCGGTGTCAGGGGCGCTGGCCCTCCGGCACGGGGACCAGGCAGTACAGCGCCTCGCCCCTGATGACGAACGGCTGGCCGGCGTCCGGGCAGCGATCGGCGCGCGAGATCTGCTTGGTGATCTCGAAGGCGCCGCGGGCGTCGCAGTCGACCACGGTGGCGCGGTCAGACCTCTGGGCCACGCAGTCGCCGACCCGGAACTCGCGCTCCGGCAGCGAACCCGTCAGCTTCAGCGCCACCAGCGTGCCGGCGCCGAGCGCGACCAGGGCGACGAACAGCGTCAGCCCGGCGCTGACCGCCGGGCGCATCCGCACGCGCCGGTGCGGGCGCGGGCCGGCCGGCTGCGAGCGGGTCCTGGCCCGGGGCCCGGAACCGGTCGGGGGCACGGAACGGTCGGCGAGCGTGAGTCTCGGCGCGGGGAACCGCGGGGCCGGCGAGACCGCGACGTCGGACAGCGGCGGCTCGCCGGCCGGATCGCCCTGGCCGTCGGCGCCCTGGTCGGGCGGGTCCGGCTCCGCGACCGGGCCGCGGCGCGACGAGCGCAGGTATCGCCTCATCACCCGCACGAGGGCGCCGAAGTCGTCGGCCTCGGGCTCCGCGGCGGGTGGCTGCGCAGGGGCCCGCGGCACGGCTTCCGTGATGGCTCGCAGGGTGGCGAGGACGTCCGGTCCGGGCTCGGGGGCGGGAGCCGCCGCGCGCGGCGTGCGGAACCTGGTGGCCATCAGCTCGAGTTCGTCCTCGAACTCGTCGAGCTCCGCACCGGCCGCGCGCAGGCCCGTCCCCGCCGCGCTCAGGTCCGTCGACGCCAGATCCATCTCGCTGCGCAGGCCGGCCAGCTCCCTGGCCGCCGCGACCAGTTCGGCCTTGATGGTGCGGTACTCGGCCTCGGCCGCCCGGCACTCCGCCCGGATCGCGAGCAGTTCCCGCTCGTACCGCCACGGCTTGTCCTGCTCCAGCGTCCAGAGCTCGGCCCGGATCTCCCAGGGCTCGAGCGCCACCGGCCGGGGCGGTGCGGCCGGGGAGCGGGGCGGGGCCGCCACGGTGACGCTCTGGCGCTGCAGCGCCGCCCACGGATCCGCCGGCGGGGGCGCCTCGGGGACGGGGCGCGGCCGGCGCGGTACCAGGGAGGGATCCGCGAGCAGGGCGCCCTCCGCGAGGACGGGGCCTTCCAGGTGTACCGGGAACAGGCCGAGCGTCTCGACCAGCAACTCGGTGACGAGCGGGGTGTGCGCGAGCCCGCCGGTGAGCAGCACGCCGACGGGCTCGGGCCCGCCGGCACCCGCGACGATGGACGTGAGGGCCTGCATCGCGCGACGCAGCGGCGGACGGGCGAGCGACTCGAACTCGGTCCGGGTCAGCGCCATGCCGGAGTCGGCCCACGGTACCGGGATGGTGGCCGCCTTCGACGCGGTGAGCTCCTCACGGCCCTCCCGGGCGCCGTCGAGCAGGGCGCGGTCGAGCAGGGCGCGGCCGGGCTTCCACCGCGAGCCGCTGCGGCGCGCGAAGGCCGAGCCGAGGTGGGCCAGGATCGCGGCGTCGAGGGCCAGGCCGCCGGCCTCGGCGACGGAGGCGGAGGACAGCAGGGCGAACGTGCGGCCGGTGCGCTGCACGACGGCCGCGTCGGCGGAGCCCGCGCCGAGGTCGACGACGGCCACCGAGGCGCCGTCGGGGACGGCGAGCAGCCCGGTCTCCTCGGCGTGCAGCGCGGCGGCGACCGGCTCCGGCACGAGCCGCGCGGGCCGCAGCCCGACCAGCGCCGCGGCGCGTTCCAGCACGGCGATCTGCGGCCGGTGCCAGCCCGCCGGATGGGTCAGGCCGACGCCGGACATCGGCCCGCCCGCGACCCGCCGGGCCGCCCCGCCGACGTGCGTGAGCACCGCGGCGAACAGGCTGCGCACCGGGCACTCGACGCCGCCGAGCACGACCGAGCCCTTGTCGATGGTGCGCCTCGGGTGCGGCTCGAACCGGTCGGGGCTGGCCTCCCCGGCCTCGACCGCGTCGAACCCGGCGACGAAGTGGGGCGCGTTGTCCAGGCACACCGCGGAGGGCTCGAGCAGCAGCTGCTCGCGCCGGCCGTCCGGCCTGGCCAGCACCGCGGCGGTCCGCGCGGTGCCGAAGTCGATGCCGAGGTGGTATCCGCCCACGCGTTCAGGCTAATACGACGAAACCCGCCCAAAGGCCACAGAACGGCGATGACGCAGGGTTCCCGCGACATTGCCGCGGGTGACAATCGCGCCTACCGGCAGGATCTAGGACAAAACGCCCAGCGGTACGGCGCGGCCGGTCGTACTTTGGTCGGATCCGGCGCGGCTGGGCGGCCAATAGAATCGGCGCGATGCTCGCAAGGCTGCGCTCCGTCTGGGACGAGCCGAGTCCGGCCGATCCGCCCGCCCGGATGTGGCGCGACTGGGTGCTCGTCGGCGGCTTCGCGCTCGCCGCCGCCGGCGAGGTGCTGGCCCGGCCCGAGCTGCCGTTTCGCTGGTTCGCGGGCGGCGTGGCGCTCGCGGTACTGCCGACGCTGCTGTGGCGGCGCACCCGACCGCTTCCGGCGGTCGCGTTCGCGTTCGGAGCGTGCGGGCTGGCGCCGCTGGCGACCGGGCACGACCTGGGCCTCAACGCGTTCGTGTTCGTGCTGTTCCTCGGCTACGCGCTGGCGCGCTGGGGCTCCGTGCGCCAGGCCGTCGTCGGCGCCGCGATCATCGTGGCCAAGCTGCTGTTCTCGCTGTCCATGGGGTTCGCGGGGCCGACCGACACGGTCGGCGGCTTCGGCGTCCTGTTCGCGGTGACGGCGCTGGGCGCGGCGCTGCGGTACCGGGCCCGGGCCCGCCTGCGGGAGCTGGACCAGGTGAAGCTGCTCGAGCGCGAGCGGCTGGCCCGCGACCTGCACGACACGGTCGCGCACCACGTGTCGGCGATGATCATCCGCGCCCAGGCCGGCCTGGCCACCGCGCCGATGAACCCGGACGCGGCCACCGACGCGCTGAAGGTCATCGAGGCCGAGGCGTCGCGGGCCCTGGCCGAGATGCGCGGCATCGTGCGGGTGCTGCGCACCGACGGGCCGGCCGAGCTGTCGCCCACCCCGCGCGTGGCGGACCTGCGTGGCCTGGCCGGGCAGCACCGCGTCGGGCCCGCGATTGCCGTGGAGATCTCCGGCGACGTCGACGACCTGCCCACGCCGATCGGCACCGCGATCTACCGGCTGGCACAGGAGTCGGTCACCAACGCCCGGCGGCACGCCCGCAACGCGACCCACATCGAGGTCAGCGTCGTGGCCGACGAGGCCTCGGTGCGGCTGCGGGTCAGCGACGACGGCGAGCCGGCCCCGGCGCGCGCGGCGAGCCCGGGCGGTGTGCCGGGCAGGTTCGGGCTGGTCGGCATGGCCGAGCGCGCGGAGCTGGTCGGCGGCACCTGCGTGGCCGGCCCCGGCCCGATCCGCGGCTGGACGGTCACCGCGGTCCTCCCCCGCGCCTGAGCGAACGAACCCGAACGCGCTCGGTCCGATGGCGCGGCGCCGGAAGTACGAAAACGCTCCGGCCCAAGTACCGATGAACGTGACCGGAAGCGACCGCACCATCGAGGCCATGAAGGCAATCGTTCAGCAACGGTACGGCTCATCGGAAACGCTTCGACTGCTCGACGTCGACCCGCCGGCGCCCGCCGAGGGCGAGGTGCTCGTCCGGGTCCGCGCCGCGGCCGTCAACGCCCGCGACTGGCACATCATGCGCGGCGACCCCTACCTGGCGCGGCTCATGATGCCGTCGATGTTCGGCCGGCACGCGCCCCGCCGGCAGATCCGCGGCAGCGACTTCGCGGGCGTCGTCGAGGCCGTCGGCGCCGGGGTGACCCGCTTCGCGCCGGGCGACGAGGTATACGGCGACCTGCGCGAGGACGACGGCGCGTTCGCCGAGCTCGTCAGGGTGCCGGTCGGCTTCGTCGGGCACAAGCCGGCCGGGCTCACGTTCGAGCAGGCCGCCGCCGTGCCGCTGGCCGGCACGACCGCCCTGGTCGCACTGCGCGACTACGGCCGGGTGCGGGCCGGGCAGCACGTGCTGATCAATGGCGCCTCCGGGGGCGTGGGCACGTTCGCGGTACAGCTGGCGAAGGCGTTCGGCGCGACGGTGACCGGCGTGTGCAGCACCCGCAACGCCGAGCTGATCGCCGAGCTCGGCGCCGACCACGTCGTGGACTACACCCGGGAGGACTTCACCCGCACCGGCGAACGCTACGACGTGATGCTCGACCTCGTCGGCAACCGCACGCTCGGCGAGTGCCAGCGCGTCCTCGCCGGCGACGGCACGCTCGTGCTCGCCGGCGGCGGCATGTCCGGCGGCGGCCGGCCCAGCCTCTTCGGCCCGATGGCGCTGATAACCCGGGCCACGCTCGCCGCCCGGCTGGGCAACCGCCGGATCAGGCCGCTGCCCAACGTGCCGCCGAGCGCGGAGGTCCTGGCCACGCTGCGCGAGTACCTGGAGGCGGGGCAGATCACCCCGGCGGTCGACCGGACCTACCCGCTGCACCGAGCGGCGGAGGCGATGCGGTACCTCGAGATCGAGCACGCCCGCGCCAAGGTCGTCATCACCGCCTGACGGCGGCGTGTGGTCAGCCGGCGATGATCCATTCTCCGGTGGCGGGGTTGATCATGCCGTGCCGGACGGCGGTCGTGGCGGCCTCCAGGCGCGAGTGGGCGCCCAGCTTGGCCAGGACGCTCTGGATGTGGCAGCGCGCCGTCGTCTGGGCGATGCCCAGCATCCGGGCCAGGCCGGCGGTGTCGGCGCCGCGGACCAGCGCGCTGAGCGCCTGCCGCTCGCGGGGCGTGAGGTAGGAGGCGAGGAAGCGCTCGGCCGACCCGGCGTGCCGGGGTGCGCGCGCCGCCGCGGCCCGCCGGGGCAGCATGGACTCGCCCGCGTGGACGCGGTCGAGCAGCGTCACGATCTCGGCGACAGGCCGCCGCTTGTCGGCGACGCCGCGGACACGGTAGGCGCGGGCGGCCGACAGCAGTTCCTCGTCGGTCTGGCCGCACAGCAGCACGATCCGGCTGCGGGGGGCGGCGGCGCGCACGTCGCCCAGCCACCGCACGCCGGTGCCGGCGCCGTAGTCCACGTCGAGCAGACAGAGGTCCACCTCGTGGGCGCGCAGCGCGGCGACCGCCTCCGTGGGGTGGTGGGTCACCGCGACGACGTCCTTGCCGTGGGTGCGCAGCAGGTGCGCCAGGGCGTCGGCGAAGACGACGTGGTCGTCACAGATCAGCAGCCGCACGCGCGCCGCCCGTCACCGGGCGCCGCCGGCAGCCGTAGCCGGATGCAGCAGCCGCCGAGCCGGCCGCGACGGTACTCCAGCTGCCCGGCCCACGCCGTCGCGACCTCCTGCACAATGCCGAGCCCCAGGGAGGCGAGCCCGGGCTCGATCGCGCCGAACCCCGGGCCGTTGTCGTCGATCTCGGCGACGCTCCACCCGTCGGCGGCGAAGACGCGGACCTCGACGCGGCCGGACGCGCCCGTGGCGCGCAGGGCGTTGCCCAGCACGTTGCGCAGCGCCCGCCAGAGCGCCAGGCGGTCGACGTTGGCCCACGCCTCGGCGGCGGTCAGCCGGATGTCGACGGTCGAGGACAACCGCATCGCCTCGACCACCTCGGCGGCCACCAGGTCCAGCCGGACCGGCCGGACGTGCGCCGGCCCGTGCCCGCCGTCGCGCTCCGGCGTGCTCTCCTCGTACGCCCGCTGCAGCTGGTCGAGCCAGCGGGCCTCGCCGAGGATCTGCCGTGCGCGCTTGCGGCTCTCCTCGCCGACGTCGGGCGCGGTGGTGAGCAGCGAGGCCAGCAGCATGATGGTGCCGAGCTCGTGGTGGATGTCGTGGCTGAGCCGGCGGCGGCGGAGCCGGTCCCGCTCGGCGCCGTCCGCGTCCGGCCGAGCGCCCGCCGTCGCGTCGAGCTCCCGGCCGACGGTGCGCAGTGCCGTGTTTCCGGTCGTGTTCCCAGCCGTATTACCGGTCTTCGCGATGGCCTGATCCGGCAGTCGTGGCGATATGACCACTCTCGTTTCCCCCCGAGATACGGTCGCGGGTCCCGCGACCGTCCCCCGATCGTCGCGCCACCGCCCGTACCAGCCTGAACTCTAGTCCATGCGTCCGCGCGGCGGGGCGATGCGGCGTTTCCGCGGGTGACGTACCCTCCAGCCGGCGCAGCGCCGGCTACGTCGTGCGTGTGATGCCGAAACGGGCCGGGACGCCCAGGGTCGTCGTATGCCTGCGGTCACCTTCCTCGGCCATGCCGGCCTGCACGTGCGGGCGCGCCGGTTCCAGCTGCTCGCCGATCCCTGGTTCGCTCGTACCGGCGCGTTTCTCGGCGCCTGGCACCAGTTTCCCCGCAACGACCACCTGGACCGGCCCGGCCTGCTCGACGTGGACTGGGTCGCGGTCTCGCACGAGCACCTCGACCACATGGACCTGTCGGTCCTGTCGCGGCTGCCGCCGCACACCCGGGTGCTCATCCCGCGCTATCCCGGCCCGGCGTTCCGCGAGCGCCTGCGCGCCGCCGGCGTGGCGAGGGTCGTCGAGCTCGAGCCGTGGCGACCGTTCCCCCTCGACGACCAAGGGTCGTGGATCGCCGCCATCCCCGAGCAGTCGCCGATGTGCCACGACTCGGCCCTGCTCGTCGTCGCCGACGGGCACGCGGTCCTCGACTGCAACGACGCCCGGCTGACCGCGGCGCAGGCACGCCGCGCGAAGCATCTGGCGGGCGGCCGGCTCGACCTGATGACCGTGCAGAGCGCGGGCGCGTCCTGGCACCCGATCTGCTACTCGTACCCGCCCGAGGTGCGGGCCCGGATCGAGGCCGAGAAGCGGATCGGCAAGTTCCGCGCGGTACTGCGCCTGGTCCGGGCGACCGGGCCGGAGCTGGCCGTGCCGTTCGCGGGCCCGGCCTGCTTCCTCGACCCGGAGCTGCGGGCGTTCAACGACTCGATCCGCGCCCCGGGCGTCTTCCCGGACAACGAACAGGCCGCCGCGTGGCTGAGCGAGCATCTGCCGGCGCAGCGCTGGGCCTGCTTCCGGCCGGGCGACGTGCTCGACCTGGCGACCGGCGCGGTGGTGCCCGACCCGGTGTCCGCCCGGTTCAGCTACACCGACGGGCTCGAGGAGTACCTCGACCGCTACGCCGCCGATCGGGCCGCCGACCTGGAGCTGGTACGCGCGGGCGCCCCCGAGCCCGGGCCCGGCTTCGGCGCCGTCTTCGCCGCGCACTTCTCGCGGCTCGGCGCGCTGTCGCCCTACTTCCTCGAGCGGATCGGCATGACCGTGCGCTTCCGGGTGACCGGCCCGAACGGCGGCGACTGGGACGTGCGGCTGGACGCCGACGGCGCCCGGGTCGACCTCGCGGGCGGGGCGGCGGCGCCGGAGTACACCTTCACGGTCGCGGGGCGGTGGCTCGCCGCGGTCCTGGCCGGCTCGATCTCCTGGGAGGACCTCCTGCTGTCGCTGCGGCTGACCGCGCACCGCGATCCGGACCGCTACAACGACTACCTGATCGGGCTGCTCAAGCACGCCGAGGAGGGGGCGCTGCGGGCCGTCGAGGCGTACGAGACCGGCCGCGACCACGACGAGCGGATCACGATCCCGGTCGGTGACCGCGTCTTCGTGGTCGGCCGGTACTGCCCGCACGCCGGGGAGGACCTCGCCATCGGCGCCGTCGTGGACGGTAGGACGCTGCACTGCCTGGCCCACAACTTCGCGTTCGACCTGGAGACGGGCGAGTGCCTCAACGCACGCTGCGACCCGCTCCCGGTCAGCGCCGCGGAACGGGGCGCCCCAGCAGGTGCCGGACCGTATCGCCCAGCACCCTGAGGGTGGCGGCCAGGGTCGGGGCGGCGAGGAACGCCGCCTCGATCGCGGTCCGCGCCGGGACGATCCGGGTGAGGTACCGCTGCGTCGTGCCCTCCTCCGCGACGCCGAGCACGTCGGCGTCGCGGAGGCGCACCTGGGCCGGTCCGGTCAGCCCGGGCCGGTGCTGGAGCACCCAGCGGCACTCGGGCGGGTACTGCCGGGCGAGCGCGGGGGTCTCCGGCCGCGGCCCGACGAGCGTCATCTGCCCGCGGACCACGTGCCACAGCTGTGGCAGCTCGTCGAGGGACGTGCGGCGCAGGAAGCCGCCGAGCCGGGTGACCCGGGGATCGCCGGCCGTGGTGAGGTCCGGCCCGGGCGGCCCGGTGCGCATCGAGCGCAGCTTGTAGAGCACGAACGGGCGCTCCCGCTCGCCGAGCCGGACCTGGCGGAACAGCGCCGGCCCGCGGCTGTCCAGCCGCACGGCCAGCATCAGCATCAGCAGCGGTACGCCGGCCAGCAGCAGCCCGACGCCGCCGGCGAGCAGGTCCAGCAGCCGCCGGGCGGGCCTCAGGCGGGTGTGGGCCGGGGCGGGCCGGGTGCGGTCGTCGGTCGTCATTGCTCAACCCGTCCCGGCTGCGAGGAACACGTCGGTGAACACCTTGGCCAGCATCGCGAGATCGGTCTGCAGGTCGGTCTCGAGCGACGAGGGCGAGAGGTGCGTGAACAGGCGGGCCCCCGCGGCGCGCCGCTGCAGCAGCCCCTCCCACAGGGCGTTGCCGCGCAGCCCCGGGTCGAGCAGGCGGTACGTCTCGCCCTGGTACTGCTGGCGCCAGGTCCACACGTCGACGGCGGCGGCGCCCTGCCGTCGCGGGATGTCGACGAACGTGGTGAGGCTCGGCCCCGCGTCGGTCCCGGCGTAGGCACCCGGATGGGCCAGGGCCTTGCGCGCCTGCAGCGTCACCGACCCGTCCCAGCCGCGCCGCTGCGCCTCCGCCCACGCCGCCCGCTGGGCGGTGTCCTGGTCGACGCCCCAGCCACGGTACGTCGCCGGCGCCAGCAGCCCGGTCGAGAGGTCCACGACGTCGACCCGGCGGGAGCGCAGGTACCCGTCGACGGCGTCGGCCGTCAGCTGCGGGTACCGCGCGCGGGCCTGACCGGCGCAGGCCGCCGCGCCGCCCGGGGGCGCGGGGCGGCCCGGCAGGCAGCCCAGCTCGGGCACCAGGAGGTCGATGAGCAGCCGCTTGCCGGGCGCGGCCGCGTGCAGCGCCTCGGCGGCGGCGTCGAGGAACCGCTGCACCTGCTCCGCGGAGTCGAGCCCGTCGTGGTAGCCGAGCTCGTCGGCGATCTTGATGCCGGCCACGCCGGGCCGCGCCGCGAGCCGCGCGATCGCCGCCACGGCGCCGCGGAACGAGTCCGGCCCGGCCAGCCAGCGCTTGACCAGGTCAGATTCGAGCCAGACGGTCAGCCCGAGCTGGTGCGCGGCGGTCACCGCGGCCGCGTACCGGTCGCCGCTGGTGCCGACGACCGGCGCCTGCGACGGTACCCAGGACGCGACGGGCGGCCCGGGCGGGCTCGACGCCGGTCGCAGCGCCAGCGCGGTGCCGGCGGCGGCCAGCAGTACCCCCGCCGCGCCGATCAGGATCGTTCGTCTTCTCACGGTCCGCTCCTGCGGGTCAGGGCGAAGCACGCCAGCAGCGTCGCGACGGTCAGCAGGTAGGCGACGCTCGACGCGACGGCCGCGCCGACCACCCCGTGCCGCGGGATCAGCAGCAGGTCGCCGGCGACGGTGACGGCGACCCCGATGCCGACGGCCAGCGAGGTGAGCCCCGGCCGCCCGACGCCGTACAGGTAGGCGGTGACCACGCCCGCCACGCCCTCGCCGATGAGGCCGCCCAGCAGGATCCACACGGGCACCACGGCGCCGCCGAAGCCGGGGCCGTACAGCAGGGGCAGCAGGGTGCCGGCGGCCAGCGCCAGCGGGATCGCGGCCAGCGCGGTCAGCCCGGCCGCCGGGGCGAGCAGCGCCCGGGTGCGGGCCCGGGCATCGCGCCCGTCCCGCGCGGCGAAGGCCGGGTAGAGCACGTAGTTGACCGCCTGACCGGGCAGCCGCAGCAGCTCGGCGTACTTGCTGGCGACCGCGTAGACGCCGAGCGTCGCGGGGCCGGCCAGCGCGCCGAGGACGGCGACGTCGAGGCGCAGGTTGACCAGTGCCAGGATGCCGCCCAGCTGGCCGCGCCAGCCGTAGCCGCAGATCTGGCGGCCCAGCCGGTGACTCGGCCGGCCCCAGCCGGCGAAGAAGCCGAGGCGGCGCAGGCGCACGGCGATGACGACCGCCACTGCGGCGTCGGCGGCGGCGAGGGCCCACAGCAGCGTCCAGACGCCCGCGCCGAACGGCAGCAGGGCGAGGTACAGCGGCAGGAAGACGGCCTCCTCGCCGACGATGGCCGCGTTGGCGCCGGGCAGGTCGCCGGACCCCTGCAGCAGCGCCTTGCCGACCGCGACGAACAGCTGGGTGAACACGGCCACCGCCGCGGCCGCCACCATGGGCGCGCCCCAGGACTGGAAGAACACCAGGCGCAGCGCGGGGGTGAGCGCCAGCCAGCCCGCCGCGGCGGCGGTGGCGCCGAGCCAGGTGAGCGCGACGAGGGTCGGGCGCAGCCGCGGGTCGGCGGAGCGGCTGCCGAGGAAGAACGGCGCGGCGCCCGGTAGCCCGGCGGCGGCGACCACGCCGGCCAGCCCGGGCAGCACGCGCAGCAGGGTGAACGCGCCGACCTGGTCCGGCCCGCCGGTGCGGGCGACCAGGACGGTGGCCGCGGCGAGGGAGATCAGGGCGCCGAGCCGGGCGACCAGGTTGCCGGCGACGAGTCGCCGGGCGCGCACCCGCCGGGGCGCCGGGGTGACGAGCGCGGTCATCGCCGCCGCCCGGACAGCTCGAGGGCGGCGATGAGCCCGAGCACGGCCCAGACGTGACGGAAGTGCAGCACCTCGTAGATGAACCCGGACAGGCCGATCGCGACCGCCGCCGCGGCGAGCAGCTCCGGCCGGGGCACGACCGCGCGGTGCTGCGGCCCCACCCCGTCGGCGGCGCTGATCCGGCGGGCCCGCACGGCGACCGCGGCGACGAGCAGGGCGAGCGCGATCCCGCCGAGCGCGCCGCGCTCGAGGACGGCGGCGAGGTAGTCGTCGTGGGCCTCCTTGACGTAGGGGGCCTGGCCGGCCCGCAGCGCCGCCTCCGTGCTCGCCGGGCCGATGCCGAAGGGGTTCGGTGCCTCCAGCCACAGCCGGGCGGTCTCGGCCGCCACGGTGGAGCGGCTGCCGCTGCTCTGCGCCTCCCGGCCCAGCGAGTCGCGAATCCAGGGGGAGGACTGCTCGGTCCGGTCCACCCAGCCCGTGACGTCCGCCGTGGACACGACGGCGACGGCGCCGAACGCGAGCACGGTGGCGGCCGCCAGCGCCACCATCGCCCCGCGCCGGCGGGCCAGCGCGAACAGCCCGCCCAGGGCGGTCGCGACCAGCATGGCGAGGATCCCGCCGTTGGACAGGGTCAGCAGGACCGCGGTGACGACGACGGCGCACGCGAGCCGGCGCGCCCACGCGGGCCGCGGGCGGCGAGCGGCCCGCATGACCAGCAGCGCGCACACGAAGTAGCTCGCGGCGAGGTTCGGATCGCCGAGGGTGAGGGAGGCGCGGACACCGTCGCGCTCGGTGATGCCGCTGAGCCAGGGTACCCCGGCCAGCTCGCCGATGATCATCAGCGCGGCCCAGCCGGTGGCGCTGTACGCCCAGGCACGGCACAACACGTCCAGCGCCCGGTGGTCCCGGCCGATGGTGGCGATCGCCGCGGCCCAGGCGAACACGAACAGGTCCTGGGCGAGCGCGACCGTGCCCCGCCAGACGACGCCCGCCTGCCCGCCGTTGACCGTGGCCGCGACCGCGCCGGCGGCCATCGCCAGGCCGACCGGCAGCGCGTACGGCAGGCGAATCGGCAGCGCGAGCGCCGACGCCCGGACGGTGCCGGCGAGCATGGCGGCGAGCAGCGCCAGGTCGACCAGGCCGCTGTTGCCCGGCCCGGAGGGGCGCAGCAGCGGCAGGCTCACGACGGCCGCCGAGACGAGCACGTGCAGCAGCCGCCAGCGCGCGGGCCGACCGGCCACCGGAGCGGGGCGCGGGACGGCGGCGGTCGCGGTCACCGCAGCGCCCCGGCCGCGTCGGCCACGCCGGTCGGCTCGTCTCCGCGCGATTCGTCCCCGGGCGCCCCGACGCCCGGCGCGGGCAGATCGGGCGGATCGGCCGGGCCGTCCGCGCCGCCGGATCCGCCCGAGAGTTCGACGAGCAGGTTCAGATGGTCCCGGGCGAATCCCGGATGGTCGGCCGTGGCGGCGACGTCGGCGACCCCGGCGAGCAGCACGTCGCGCCAGCGGCCACCGTCGGCGCCGAGCCGCTGCAGGGCGCCGGACACGTGCTCCCGCACCAACGCGCCGAACCAGCCCCGCCCGGCCGCCGCGTGGGCGATGCCGGCGCCCCAGCGGTCGGCGCGCAGGCCGCGGTGGCCGGGCACGCGGGCACCGGGGGCCACGTGCCGGTCGAGGTACAGCGCGTAGCTGACGGCGAAGCGGGCGACGTCGCGCAGCGGCTCGCCGGCCGGCCGCCCGCACTCCCAGTCCACCACCCCGACGACCCGCCCCCGGTCGACCAGCAGGTTGCCGAACCAGTAGTCGCCGTGCACCACGGTCCGCGGCGTGCGCTCGACGGCGAGACGGCACGCCGCCGCAGCCAGGCGCTGGTGCGCCGCCGGGAGGCCCGGATGATCCGGGAACCGGCGCCGGATCGCGTCGAGGGCGTCGGCCAGCAGCGTGACCGGGGCCGGCGGGCCGGCGGTGCGCCGCTGCAGCTCGGCCAGCCAGTCGCCGGCGGCCCGGAAGTCGGCCCCGACGCTGCGCCGTCGCGCGGTGTGCCGCCAGCCGTGGTAGCCGACCGCCATCGGCGTGCCCAGCAGCGCCGTGCACGCCAGCGCGGGCAGGCCGCGGTGGCCGAGGTAGCCCAGCGGCCGGGGCAGCGTCGTGGCCAGCCGGCCCAGGCCGAGCCCGGCCAGGCGCCCCAGGAGGGCACCCTCCCGCCGTACCACCCGCGCCGCGGCCATGGTGGTCGGCACCTTGACGACGAACGAGGGCCCGTAGTCGTCGAGCAGGACCACGGTGAGCTTCGCGTTCGGGTCCCGCGAGCCGGCCAGCAGCACCGCGCTGGTGCCCGGCCGGCGCAGCAGCCAGTCCAGCCGCGGCGGCACGGGCGCCCGCGGGGCGTCCTGCGCGGCCGGCGTCGTCATCGCGCCCCGATCATGAGCCGCTCGCCGGCCGGCACCCGGGCCAGCAGCCCCGGGAACCGCCGCACCAGCCGCACCGCGGTCCACAGTGGAGCGTGCAACCGGCGCACGCCGCTGGGCACGGTGAGCACGCACCGCGCGGTCCAGCGCAGCGAGCCGGGCGTCACCCGGGTCAGCGTGACCGGCTCGGCCAGCGACGGCAGGGCCACGTACTCGGCGCGGATCCGCATCCCGGCGCGCCGGGCGACCCGCCGCAGCCGCCGCCCGCCGACGAGCACCACCTGGGTACCCGCGGGCAGGGCGCGGACCTGCCGCACCGCGTCCCGGCGCCGCGCGACGCGCACTATCACCGCGCCGTGCGGCACCAGCAGGCACCAGCGCTGGTCGAGGCCGCGCGGTGCGTCGCGTTGTACACCCGGCATCGGATCTCCTCAGTTCAGTACCGCGAGGGGGCGCAGCCGGGCGACCGGCCGGACCAGGCCGTGGTCCACCAGCACGCGCAGCGCCGCGTTGACACCGTTGTCGTCGAGGTGGCGCACCCGCGCGGGGGCGGCGTCGTCGTAGCCGAAGCGCAGGGTCTCGTGCCCGGCGGGATGCGGGCCGGAGAGTCCCCGCTCGGCGAAGCCGGAGACCAGGGTGCCCGCGCCGTGGCAGGCGGAGTGCAGGCTGTCGGCCGCGTCCGGCCCGGCGACCGCCAGGTACGAGGAGGTCCGGTGGGTGCCGGGCAGCAGCACCGCCTGGCCCGTGGCGGCGAACACCGTGCCCGGCGGGCAGCGCCACGCCGGGTAGGCGCGGCAGGCGTTGTGCCGGTGCACGACCGCCGTCGCGCCGCGGACCTCCTCCTCGTAGATGGAGTTGTGCGGCGAGTCGACGACCAGGCGGCCGCCGCTGCCGCCGAAGACCGTCGCGGCGATGCGGCGCAGCGCGGCATAGGTGGCCATCCGGAAGGCGAAGCCGTAGTTCATCGCGGCCGCGTTGGCCAGCATCAGCCGCTGCCCCTCGTCGCTGTCGCGGTGCACCGGGGGGCAGCCGCCGGTGAAGTACAGCGACAGGCGCTCCCGCAGCTGCCGGTACGAGCGCGCGGTCGCCAGGTGGAACAGCGGCTTCTGCACCGCCATCGCCATCCGCAGCTGGCGCGGGTAGTGCCGGCGGCGGCCGAACAGCGCGCCGATCTCGCCGGTGAGCACGCCGCCGCCGGCGTGGTACTGCAGCGTCAGCTGCCCCTGCCGTACGCCCAGCAGCTCGGCCGTGCGCTCGTCGAGGACCTCCTCGACGACCTGCAGCTCGACGAAGTGGTTCGACGGGCCGACCGTGCCGAAGCGCAGCCGGGCGAGCTGATAGGCCAGCCCGGGCAGCTCCCGCGCCAGCCGCTCGGCGCCGCCGTAGCGGTCGAGGCCGAGCCGGCCGGACTCCTCCACCCGGGTCAGCTCGGCGGCGTCGACCTCGAACCGTTCGGCGGCGAAGTAGGCGCCGTCCACCGCCGCGCGCCGCACCTCGTGCGCGGAGAGCTCCCGCAGGTTGCGCGCCGGATAGGGGTAGCGCTCCCGGACCCGCCGGTAGAACTCGGTGATGCCGGACGGGCCGGGCCGCTCGCAGTCCAGCGTCAGCAGCGCCATCCCGCAGTTCACCGACGCCGAGGTGAGCGTCGGGCGGATCGTGCCGACCGTCGCGACCGCCACCGACGAGGGGAGCTCCAGGTTGGACTTGTGGTGGAAGTCCGGCAGCACCACCGGCGGCGCGGCGAGGTCGGCCGCGCCGGCCTGGGACACCACCTCGGCGAGGGCGGCCTCGTCGGCCGGCAGGTCCGGGCCGTCGAAGACCGTCGGCGCACGGCCGATCAGGTTCAGTTCCACGCGATGCTCCAGCGGTAGGTGTGATCGAGTACGGCGCCCAGCGCCTCGGGTGTGTAGCGCCCGCCGAGCCGGTCGCGGGCGGTGGCGGCCATCCGCGCGGCCTCGACCGGCTCGTCGAGCAGGTATCGGATGGCCCGGCCGAGCAGCCCGGCGTTCTCCGGCGGGACCAGCAGGCCCGTCTCGCCGGGCACGACGACGTCGGGCACCGCGTTGACCGCGGTCGCCGCCACCGGCACCCCGGCGCCGACGGCCTCGATGAGCGCGCAGGGCAGCCCCTCGTACCGGCTGGCCAGCGCGAACACGTCGAAGGCCGGCAGCAGCTCGGCGACGTCGTCGCGATGGCCCAGCAGGCGGAACCGGCCGGCCACGCCGCGCTTGGCCGCGCGCGCCAGCAGCCGCCCGCGCAGCGGCCCGTCTCCGATCCACACGCCCCACACGTCGTCGCCGGTCTCGGCGAGCGCGTCGATCCACAGCTCCGGCGCCTTCTGGTAGTCGACCCGGCCGACGGTGCCAACCAGCCGGACGCCCGGCGGCAGCCCGAGCCGGCGGCGGGCCAGCCCCCGGGACCACGGGCCGGGCTCGGCGTCGCGGCCCGCGACGGCCGGCGGGATGGTGCGGATGAGCTCCGGCGGGGCGAGCCCGAGCCGGATCGCCTGCGCGGCGACCGCGCCGCCGACGGCGAGGAAGGCGTGCGTACGCCGGGACAGGTGCCGCTCCGCGCGCACGTACGCGGCCCGCAGCCAGCGCGCCTGGAAGTCGTGGAACGGGAAGCCGTGGAAGGTGTGCACGATGCGGGCCGCGCGGGTCCGCGACGCCGCGATGCGGCCCAGCGCGCCGGCCTTGGCGCTGTGCGTGTGGACGACGTCGTAGCCGCCCTCGGTCAGCAGCCGGGTCAGGGTCCGCAGGGCGGCGGCGTCCTGGCGCGGGGAGATCTGCGGTACCAGGGTGGACAGCCGCATCACCTGTAGGCCCGCCTTGAACGCGTCGAGCAGCAGGTCGCCCGCCGGGGCGTCGTTCACCGCCTCGGCCCCGCTGAGCACCGCCGGCTCCGCGGGGCCGCGCGCCTCCCCCGCGGTGATCCCCTGGCCGCCGGCGATGAAGGTGACGTCGTAGCGGTCCGGATCGAGGGCCAGCGCCCCGCGCAGGGCGACCCCGCCGGCGCCCGCCGCCATGCGCGTGATCACCGTCGCTACCCTGAGCCGTCCGCCGTCCACTGTGAGCTCCCCCGTTGTCACGCTGTGACTCCCCCTCGCATCGCCAGGCCGCACAGGCTCGCGGCCGACACCGAATCGCCGTCGCCGACCCGCACCCGCAGGCACGGCAGCCGCCGTGCGTAGCCCGCGGCGATCGCCTCGATCGGCGGGTGCGCCGGACCGAGACCGGTCGCCAGCGCGAGGGTCGCCGCGAACGCCCAGAACCGGCGCAGCTCGCCGGCGGCGTACGTGCCGGCGACCAGGGCCCGCGCCGCCTCGTCCGGCGCGAGCCGGCCGACCTCGGTCCGTGGGCCGCGCTCGAGCACGACCAGCCGGTCGGGCTCCAGCACCGGCTCGCGGGCGGCCACGGGCAGCTCGAACCGGCCGTGCGACGTGCCGGCGCGCGGCCCGCGCGGGGCGGGCCCGTCGAGGCGCAGCGGCTCAGCGACGCCGAAGCAGCGCGTTTCGTCGGCGCAGCACAGGTTGTCGGCAGTGGCCACCGCCCCGGCGTCGAGGGCCCGGCGCAGCAGGGTCGACTTGCCCACCCCGCCGGGCCCGGCCAGCAGCGGCGTGGCCGGGCCGCCAGGGCCACCAGGACCGCCGCGCAGCACGCAGGCGTGCAGCGGGACCCGGCCCCGCCGGCCGGCCCGCCACAGCACCGGGTAGTGCACCAGGATCTGCCCGGCCAGCAGCCCGAACCGCGCGCCCAGCAGCAGGTTGACGGCCCGCAGCGACCCGCCCGGCCGGTACCGCGCCAGGATCTCCAGCGGCTCGCCGGCGGTCACCAGCAGGTCGAACCCGGATCCGCATGCGTTGACCAGCACGGTCGTGACCCGGTCGGTCCAGGCCCCGCGGGTCACCTGGCGCAGGCCGAGCAGGGGCAGCGCCGTCGAGCCCGCCTCGATCCGCAGCCGGATCGTGGGCGGGCCGGTGGTCTCCCGCGGCGGCGCGGTGGGGCCGGCGGCGCCGAGCGCACGGGCGACCAGCCGGGCCGCCCACGGCAGCTCGGTCTCGACGTCCAGCACCTCGCCGGCGGTGTGGTAGCGCATCAGAACCCGTCCGGGTACGGGCCGGCGACGCTCGCGGCGGTCTGCGGGTGCGCCGTGCGCCGGTACTCCGGCAGCAGCCGCCGCAGCAGCGCCAAGGTCTCCGGCTCGTCGTTGTCGTCGGCCGCGGCGTACAGCCGGCCGAGCATGGCCGGCAGGCCCGGTGGTACCTCGCTGGTACGGGTGGCCCAGATCTTCGGGTGCGCGGTGGCCACGCGCACCTCGGAGTCGGAGAAGACCTTCTCGTTGAGCTTCTCGCCCGGCCGCAGGCCGGTGAACCGGATCGTCACCTCGGGCAGGTGCACGGCCTCGGCGTAGCGGTGCACCAGCTCGACGATCGGCACCGGCTCGCCCATGTCGAGCACGAACGTCTCCGCGTACTCGGCCATCGAGACCGCCTCGAGCACCAGCCCGACCGCCTCCTCGATGGTCATGAAGAACCGGGTGACGTCGGGGTGCGTGACGGTGACCGCCTGCGCCTTGGCCAGCTGGTCGGCTAGCACGCTCAGCAGCGACCCGCGCGAGCCCAGCACGTTGCCGAACCGCACCGACGCCACGCAGGTGGGACCGCCGGCCGCCGCCTGCACCACGATCTCGGCCAGCCGCTTGGTCGCGCCGAGCACCGAGACGGGGTCGGCCGCCTTGTCGGTCGAGATGAGCACGAAGCGCGACGTGCCGTGCCGCACCGCGAGGTCCACCAGGTCCTGGGTACCGCGGACGTTGGTCTTCACGGCCTCGCAGGGGTGGCGCTCCAGCAGGGGCAGGTGCTTGTGCGCCGCGGCGTGGAAGACGATGTCCGGTCGCGTCGTGGCGAACACCTGCTCCAGCCGGCGCCGGTCGCGGATGTCGGCGATGATGATCTCGTTGGAGTCCAGGACTCCCGACCCGGTGATCTCCAGGTGCAGCCCGTGCAGGTTCGACTCGTCGTGGTCGAGCAGGTACAACGCGGCGGGCCCGAAGCCGCGGATCTGCCGGCACAGCTCGGAGCCGATCGAGCCGCCGGCGCCGGTGACCAGCACCCGCCGGCCGCTGATCAGCGCCCGCGCTCGCTGGGAGCTGACGTGGATCTCGTCGCGACCGAGCAGCTTGCCCACCTCGACCCCGCGCAGGTCCGACAGGCGCATGTCGCGCTCGACGGCGGCCAGGAACGACGGCAGGTGGCGCACCAGCAGCCCGGCGGCGACCGTCCGGTCGATCAGCTGCGCGATGCGCGGCGGCGGCAGCGAGGGGATGGCCACCAGCGCGGCACGCGCCCCGGTGATCCGGGCCGCCCTGGCCACGTCGTCCAGCCGGCCCATCACCGGCAGTCCCGCGGCCCGGCGCAGCCTCGGGTTGTCATCCAGGAAGCCCACCGGGCGCAGCCCGTATCCGGGCGCGGTGCGCAGCGCCCCCACGAGGGTGCGGCCGGCGTGACCCGCGCCGAGGACAAGGGTGGCCAGCCCATCCGCTTGTCGGTGATCACGGGCCGTCGATGTTCTGCGCCAGTTCACGAGGGGGTTACCTCCGGTTCGGTGTCATGCGAGCAGCTCGGCCAGGCGGCCGGTGACGACGTCGACTGCATCGGGCGTCAGGTCCGGGTACAGCGGCAACGAGAGCAGCTGCGCGCCGACGCGGTCGGTGACCGGGAGGGCGGCACGCTCGTCGGGACCGAACAACGCGGCGAACCCGGTGAGCCGGTGCACCGGGATGAAGTGCACCGACGTGCCGATGCCTACCTCGGACAGGCCGGCGATGACCGCGTCGCGTTCGCGGACCCGCACCTGGTACAGGTGCCAGGCGTGCCCGGGGTCCCGCCGCGGCAGCCGAACCAGCGGTGCGAGCGCCGCGTCGTAGCGTGCCGCCAGCTCGGCCCGCCGCCGCTGCCAGCCGGGCAGGGCGGCCAGCTGGGCGCGGCCGATCGCCGCCTGCAGGTCGGTGAGGTTCGCCTTGAATCCCAGCTCCGCGACGTCGTAGCGCCACGAGCCGCCGGGCAGGTAGCGCCGCCACGCGTCGCGGGTCATCCCGTGCAGCCGGGCGGAGCGCAGCCAGGCCGCCAGGTCGCCGTCGTGGGTGGCGATCGCGCCGCCCTCACCGATCGGCAGGTTCTTGGTCGCGTAGAAGCTCAGGCAGGTCGCGTACGGCGCGCGCGAAGGGTCGTCGGCCCGCCCGACCGCACCGCCGGGCCCGTGGGCGGCGTCGACCACGATCCGCCCCACCGGCAGTCCGGCGGCGTCGGCCAGCGCGGCGTGGTCGGCCGGATATCCGCCGAGCGGGCACACCACCATCGCCGCGGGCTTGCCGGCCCGGCGCACGGCCGCGGCGACCGTCGCCGGGCTCGGCACCAGGGTGTCCTCGTCGACGTCGACGAGCACCGGGCGGCACCCGGCGTGCACGATCGCGGCCACGGCGCCGCAGAACGTCAGGCTCGGGGTCAGCACGGGGGCGCCGGGAGCCGGCCGCAGCGCCCGCAGGCTCAACTCGATCGCCTGCGTGCAGGAGGCGACGGCCACCACGTACGGCTGGCCGAGGTACGCGGCGAGCTCGGCCTCGAACGCGCCGCACTCGGCGCCGGTGGTGATCCAGCCCGAATCGAGGACCCGCAGCGCCGCCTCGCGGGCGGCGCCGGTGAACGAGGGTACGGCGAAGGGCACCGCCGTGGTGGTCGTGGCGGTCATCGCGGCGGTCATCGCGCGCCCCCGTCCTCGACCACGCCGAGCAGGTGCCAGCCCGAGGCGGCCGCCAGGTCGCGGATCCGGTCCACCGCCCGCATCCGGGCGTGGCGGCCGGCCAGCACCACCACGCCGATGCGCCCGTCCTCGGCGGCCGGGTCGAGCTCCTCGAGCGCGCAGACGCGCTGGAGCCGCGCCGGGCGGTCGGGTCTGGCGCCGGTTTCGCCGGAGGGCTCGGCCAGGGCCGGGGTCACGGCCGGGGCGGCGGCGAACGACTCGGCGGCGGGAGCCTGCACGGGAATCGCGATGCGGGCCGGCACGGCCGCGGGGCGCAGCGCGGCCGCCTCGATCCGGTCGACGACCGCCGGGCCGATCGGCGGGCCGCCGGGCCGCGCCAGGACGACGGCGGAGACGTTCGCGCGGCCCGCGGCCAGCCGGATCCCGCGGCCGAGGGCGGGCCCGACCCCCGCGTCGGCGGAGAGCCGGCCCCGCCCCGGGGCCCCCAGAACTCGCCCGC